>DASSTC010000030.1:0-32470 GCA_035708065.1 Candidatus Limnocylindria bacterium
GTCTTGTCGAAGTCCCAGACGACCGCGATGACCGTCTGGCTGAACGGAACTGCCATGGGCGACCGAGTCTAGACCGGTGCGTCAAATCACCAATCGACCGATGGTCCTGCCGAGCGGGCATCCTGCGCCAGCAGCTCGAGCGCGTCGTCGCCCTCGGCCGACGCCTGCAGCAGGCCGATGACCCGGCTCACCCCCAGCTCGGCGTACTGCTGCAGCAGCTCGACGCGCCGCTCCCCGGGTTGCGACCACGTGTCGTCACCCCACCAGGTGTGCACCGAGAGGCGCAACGTCGAGGGGTCCCGGCCGATCTCCTCGCACCGGCTGCGGATCGTCGGCAGCGCCTCGCGCACTTCGTCGGGCGACAGGCCGTCGAGGTTCAGCTCGTCGGCGTAGCGGGCGGCGAGCCGCCAGGTCACGTTCGGTCCGTTGCCGCCGACCATAATCGGCATCGGTCCGACCGGCTTCGGCTGGTTGATGGCGCCCGCCACGCTGGCGTGCTCGCCCTCGTACGTCGCCCGGTTCTCGCGGCCCGCCTCGCGCATCCGGCTGATGACCTCCAGCGCGTCCTTGAGCATCGCCAGGCGTTCCTTCGTTTCGGGGAAGCCGTAGCCGTACGCCCGCCATTCCTCGCGCTTCCAGCCCGCGCCGATGCCCAGGTCGTATCGGCCTCCGGAGATCGTGTCGAGCGTGCTCGCCATCTTCGCGGTGAGCGCCGGGTTGCGGAATCCGTTGCAGATCACCACCTGACCGATGCGCACGCGCTCGGTCGCCATCGCCAGCGCGGACAGCGTCGTGAACGACTCGAACGTCATCTCGTCGGTCGGTCGTGGCGTCGTGTGGAAGTGGTCGAACAGCCAGATGCTCTCGAAGCCGATGCGTTCGGCCTGCTGGGCCACCTCGACCGTGCGCGCCCACGCGCGCAGCGGCTCCCAGCCGTCGTACTCCCCCGTCCAGCCCTGCGGCACGATGATGCCGATCTTCACTCGTTCCTCCTTCGCCGCACGGCTTCGATCCGCGCGAATGCTTCCGATTTCGCACCGGGTGAGCGTTGTGCACGAGAAGGGCCGTTCGGGCCGTCCCGACTCCCTGCGCGCCTGAACCGAGCTGCTCCAGCCCATTCCCGACTCGCATGACGCACGCCGCATGTGAATGCGCACGCTGCCGGGTCCGGCGGCCCCCGTTTGCGCGGGGAGCAACTAACGGACAAGTTTGCGCCTGACTTGGCCGTGGTTCGCGGGCCGGGCAAACCACGGTACCGGAAACGACCGAATCGGCCTCAAGTTCGTTGCTAGTTGCCGAGCGCGCAAAGCGTGGCGCCGCGAAAACGCCGGCGGGCGGCAGTGTCAGCGCACGATCATCTGATCGCGCTCGGGCCCGACGCTGACGTGCGAAATCGGCACCCCCGCGAGCACCTCGAGACGCTCGACGTACGCGCGCGCGGCGGCGGGGAGCCCGTCCCAGGAGCGGCAGTCGGTCGTATCGGTCTGCCAGCCACGAAGCTCCTCGTAGATCGGCTCGAGTCGCGCAACGACGGTGTCCGACGCCGGGATGGTGTCGAGCTCCACGCCGGCGATCGGGTCCCGATAGCCGATGCACACCGGGATCGTGGCGAACCCGTCGAGCACGTCGAGCTTGGTGAGCGCGATCGACGAGTAGCCGGCCAGCTGCGCGCTGTACCGAACGGTCACGGCGTCGTACCAGCCGCAGCGCCGCGGGCGGCCGGTCGACGCCCCGTACTCGGCGCCCCGCTCGCGCAGCAGCTCGCCAACCTCGTCGTCGAGCTCCGTCGGCAGCGGCCCGGCGCCGACCGCGGTGCTGTACGCCTTGGCGATGCCCAGCACTCGGTCGATCGCCACGGCCGGCAGCCCGGCGCCGACCGACGCGCCGCCGGCGATCGGCGAGGACGAGGTGACGTACGGGTACACGCCCCAGTCGAGATCGCGCATCGTGCCGAGCTGACCCTCGAGCAGGATGCGGTCGCCGCGGGCCATCGCCTGCTCGACGAGCAGGCGTCCGTCGACGACGTGCCGTCGCAGCCGCTCCCCGGCGGCCAGGTACGTGTCGCGGATGGCGACCTCGTTCGTGGCATCGGCGATCGCGCCTGCCAGCGGGTCGTCGGCGCCCCCGGCGCCGAAATAGCCCGACACTATGCGGCGCACCCGGTCGAGGGCGGTCGACAGGCGGGTGGCGAAGGCATCGGCCTCCAGCAGGTCGACCATGCGAATCCCGCGGCGCGCCACCTTGTCGACATAGGCCGGACCGATGCCACGCGAGGTCGTGCCGAGCTTCGCCACACCGCGCTCGCGCTCCTCGAGCTGGTCGAGCAGCGGGTGATACGGCATCACCAGGTGCGCGCGGTCGGAGATGAACAGGTTGTCGGAGGTGATGCCGGCATCGGCCAGCGCGTCGAGCTCGGCGACCAGGGCGGGCGGGTTGATGACGACGCCGTTGCCGAGCAGGTTGCGGGTCTGCGGGTAGCAGATCCCCGATGGGATGAGGTGCAGCTTGAAGTGGCCGTGGCGGTTGATGACGGTGTGACCGGCGTTGTTCCCGCCCTGGTAGCGGATCACGAGGTCGGCATCGGCGGCCAGGTAGTCGACCACGCGGCCCTTGCCCTCGTCGCCCCACTGCGCACCGACGACGGCGATGACCGACATCAGCTCACGCTCCGCGCGCGGCCGGTCATGCCGGCTTGCCGTCGGCGTGCAGCCACAGGTACTCGCGCGGCAGCAGCGTCGAGCTGCGCATCGCGGCGGCCTGGGCGCGGCCGTAGTAGCGGTAGTGCCACGGCTCGTAGTCGTAGCAGACCACGGCGAAGGCGCCCTTCGGATAGCTCATCACGAAGCCGTAGCGCCAGGCATTGGCCTTCATCCATGCCCCCGCCGGCGTGGTCGCCCAGTCGGCGCGGTCCCACGGATTCGGCGCGCCCTTCGACATGAAGTCGAAGCCGGTGCCGAGCTGATGCTCCGAGTGGCCCGGCCGGGCGGTGGTGCGCAACGCCTCGGCATGGCCAAGCCGCTGCACCCAGTAGTCGAAGGTCGCCTGCTGCGTCGCGTAGCTGCGGAACGCGCTCTGGATGTCGATCGGTCGCCCGGCCGCTGCCGCGGCGTCGCGCATCTTCAGCATGTCGGTGAGCACCAGGCTGCGGAACGGGTGGTTGCTGCTCATGCCGGCCTTCGACGAGTCGATCAGGTCGGGTGGACGGTAGGTCGAGCTCAGGCGGTAGATGGTATCGAGCAGGGTGATCGGCCACTCGCCGTAGCCGGCACGCGGCGTCGCCACGTCGCTGTAGCGGCAGGCAGGCAGTGCGCCGAGATCGCCGAGACCGATGCGCAGCTCGAGCGTGACGCGCTCGCTGACGATGGGACTGGCGCCGAGCAGCGCCAGCCTCGCGGGCCGCACGCGCTTCGCCTCGGCGAGTGCGGCGCTGCCGGCGTGGTCACCGGGTACCAGCAGCAGCGGCCCCTTCACATGGGCGGCCACGGCAGCCCCGGCCAGCGCGTCCGGGAAGTTGCGGCCGGTGGCAACGTAGATCGCGGGGACGCCGGCACCGAAGGTTGCCTTCGATACCAGCGCGCTGGTCGCGTAGCGGTCGGCCCCGCCGATGCGCGTGAGGCTCCCGGTGGTGGCGTACGCGGTCAGCTGCGTCGCGAGCGCAGCGCTGACCGCGCCGGTCCCGCCGAGCACCACGATTCGCTCCGGCGCCAGCCGGCGCAGCTCGGCCTCGACGCTGGCCGGGATCTTGTCCGGGGCGACGAGGAGCAGCGGACCGCCGCTCACGGCCGCGGCGACGCCGCCGCTCAGCGCATCGGGGTAGTCGGCGCCCGTCGCAACGTGGACAACCGGCGCGCCGACCGGAAAGGCGCGGGCGCTGACGGCGGCCGCGGTGGCGTAGCGGTCGGCGCCGGCGATCCTGGTCACGGTGCCGTCGGTGGCCAACGCCTTCAGCTGGGTGGCCACTCCCTCCGACACGGCCCCCGGTCCGCCGAGCACCACGATCTCCGCCGGCTTGAGCCGCTGCAGCTCGGCCTTCGTGGTCGCGGGCAGCGTCGACGGCGTGCTGAGCAGGATCGGCCCGTGGAGGCGCGCGGCGTACGGGCCGGCGCTCAGCGCATCCGGGAAGGCGAGCCCCGTGGCGACGAAGGCGACGGGCGTCGGCGCGGCGAACGTCGCCTTGCTGACCGCGGCCGCCGTCGCGTAGCGATCGGCGCCGGCATGCCGCGCGATCGTCAGACTGGTTGCGCGCGCCGGCGGCGGGATCGCCGCGGCTGGCAGGAGCGCTCCCACGACCAGCGCGAGCGCCAGCAGGAAGCGGCCGAGTGGGCGGGGCATGGTCACGATTCTATGAAGGCGTTGGGCGGGAGACATCGGTCAAGCGACCCATGCGCAGATCGCCCATGACGCCGAAACGCCGCCCGGCGGGGCGGCGTGATGTTGCGTCCGGCGTCGACGTCGGACGTCAGGCGCGGGCGCGGACCTTGTCGAAGCAGTTGCTGCAGTAGACCGGTCGATCGTTGCGCGGCAGGAACGGAACGAGCGCCTGGCCACCGCACTCGGCACACACGGCCGCGTGCATCTCGCGCTGGCCGTTGGAGGTGCCTGGGGTGCTGATGCCCAGCGCTCGGTTCTGCTTGGCGACCGCCCGGCACGACTGGCAGCGCTGCGGCTCATTCAGCAGTCCCTTCTCGGCGTAGAACTGCTGCTCTCCGGCTGAGAAGACGAAGTCCATCCCGCAGTCTCGGCAGCGGATGGTCTTGTCGGCGTACACGAACCCTGACCTCCTGTGACGCGCCCAGCCGTGCTTGGACGATGGACCGGACGTTCAGCGCCCGATCTTACACGCGCGACCAAGCGGCTGTACACCTCCTGACCGATGCATCGGCGTCCGACTTCCGCAGGCATACGGCTCAGTAGGCCGGCACCTCTTCGCGCGCGCTGACGGTGTAGAAACGTGTGTTCGCCTTGCGGAACTGGAGTGGGACCTCGCCGATCGGCCCGTTGCGGTGCTTCGCCACCTTCGCCTTGACCAGCTCGACCTCTGCCTCCGCGTTCTGGTCCTCGCCTCGATACAGGAACAACACGACGTCCGCATCCTGCTCGATGCTGTTGTGCGCAACCACCCCATCGGCGATGAAGTTGTGGGTTCCAAGGACGGTCGCGTCGTAGACGGGCTGCTCACCGAGTGGCTCGATCGCCTCGATCCGATCCCAGAACAGGTCGCTCGTGGCGAACTCGTGGAGCTCCGGGCTTTCGAGGAGGGAAGCGAGTCCAGCGAGGCGTGGGCGGCTCGGGGCGTGCCGGTAGAAGGTGCTTCCGCAGTACTGCGTGCCGACCGCCGCCTGCAGCTCCCGTTCACTCAGTTCGTGCGCGTTGGCTGCCAGCCGAACATGCCGCCACACGTCGAGCGGAATGGTGTCGACGTTCGGATTGCTGCGCTTGCCTTGAAGGATGAGCTGCGCGCGCTTTGCATTCTCTCCGCGTGCTCCATGCACGCCGACATCCGCGAGGAAGCGCAGCTGATCGTCGACCCCGGAAATGTCGACCGTGTAACCCATTCGATGCCGTCCGGCGGGGGCACGCCGCAGCCGCGACCGGATCTTGAGACGCAGCAGAAGCGCCTGAACATCTCGAGCGAGGCGCTGGCTGGTGCTCGCGTAACAGATGCGCACCGGCACCGCGTTGCCGAGGCTGATCGACCCGTCGGTTGCCCAGAGATGCCGCAGGAAGAGCTGCACCTGGTCGTCCGGAAGGCGGAAGACATCCGCCGGCAAGAGTTTCTCGTACGACCGCTTGCCGAAGACGCCCAGGCCGTCGAGCCACGCGGCGATTGGATTCCGCCGGCCGTGGGTGAGGCGATACGGCGCCGGCAGATACGAGTGCCACCAACTGGCCTGCTGAACCCGCCGCGCCGTGACCCCGAAGTGCGCCGCAGCTTGCTCGACGGCCTCGAGGTTCGCCGGATCACCGCTCGTATAGTGGAGTGGCTGGTTCTTCAACGTGCAGCCGTCGCCCAGCAGGTGCGCGAGAAGGATCACCTCCTCACGTGCCCACGCTCGAATCTCCGAGGGGCTCGGAACCCGCCGCGGCACCGCGAGCCGGACCCCCGCTTCGAGTTCCTCCAGTGGCTTCCAGCCGTCGTACGTCAGGAACGGGTGGTTCGCGCTCGCCTTGACCTCACGGCCCGATGCGAGCCGCATGCGGAAGACCGGCTTCGTGCCGCTCGGGAACACATGGGTCATGGTGCGTCGAACGAGCCGGAGCCGATCGTCGACCGACCAGACCGGGATATTCCGTTCGCCGCTTGCGAGGAGCGCTCCGAGCTCCACCTCGGCACCGGTATCGGCTCGAAGCACGCGCGTGTCCGCGGTGAGGCATCCCGACTCTCGGAGGTCGGACAGTCGCGGCTCCGCGGTGCCGCGTTGCTCGACACCGCGCGACAGCTGCGACAGCCCGATGACCGGCACCTTCAGCTCGCGGGCAAGCTGCTTCATGCCACGGCTGATCTCGCTGACCTCCTGGACGCGGTTGCCGTCCTTCGTCGGGGTCGATGCCTGCATCAGCTGCAGGTAGTCCACGATGATCAGGTCGAGCCCGTGCTGCTCCGCCTCCAGCCGCCGGGCCTTGGTCCGCAGCTCCATCACGGTCAGCCCCGGCGAGTCGTCGATCCACAGCGGCGCGGCGTGCATGTCGTTCATGACCTGGGCGATCTTCGACCAGTCGGTCTCGTCGACGAACCCGGTCTGCAGTGGCCGCGGATTGATCCCGCTCTCGGCGCTCAACAGGCGCAGCGCGAGCTGCTCCTTGCTCATCTCGAGGCTGAAGACGCCGACCTTCTTGCCCTCGCGCACCGCCGCGTGCTGGGCGATGTTCAGCGCCAGGCTGGTCTTTCCGACCGAGGGCCGCGCCGCGAGGATGATCAGGTCGGACGGCTGAAAGCCGCCCAGCAGCGCGTCGAGCTGGGAGAGGCCCGACGGGATGCCCAGGATCTGCCCGCGGTGCTCGTGCAGGTACTCGAGCCGGTCGTAGGCCTGGCCGAGCAGCGTGGCAAGCGACTCGAAGCCACCGGTCGTCCGGTGCTGGCTGATCTCGAACAGGATCGACTCGGCGCGGTCGATGGCGACCTCGGCGTCGTTCGCCTCCTCGTAGCCGACCGCCGCGATCTTGCCCGCCGCGCCGATCAGATTGCGCAGCACCGCCTTGCGCTCGACGATCCGACCGTAGTGCTCGACGTGCACCGCGGTTGGCACCGTGTTCATCAGCGTGGTGAGGTACGCCGGGCCGCCCGCGGGCTCGAGCCGGCCGTTCCGTTCCAGCTCGTCACCGAGCGTGACGAGGTCGATCGGCTCGCGCTGACCGTGGAGCGCAAGCATCGCCTCGAAGATGTCGCCGTGCTGCTTGCGGTAGAAGTCCGCCGGGCGCAGGAAGTCGGCGACCTTCAGCATCGCGTCGGCGTCGATCAGGATTGATCCGAGGACGCTCTGCTCCGCCTCGATCGCCTGTGGCGACAGCCGGGCGTAGGCATCCGCCGGGCGGGGCTGCCCCACATCGGTCGGGATGTTGGTCGCGATCTCGAGTCTCCTCCTCTCCCGGCTGATGCGGTGGCTGGCGGTCTGCGCCGCGCGGGCACTGCGCGGCGCCGCCGCTACCCGGGCTTGCCCATCATCCCGACGGCCACAACCCGGTTTTCCGCAGCCGAGACCCGGCGCAGCCGACCTGCGGTGGATAAGTCGATATCGCCTGTGGATTGCTCGTGGACACGACGCCCGGTTCTCGAGCGTCGGGGCTCAGGGGCAGCATCTCGTCGAAATGTGACAGGTAGGCTGTCGCGACTCGCAACGTACCGAGAGCCCGCAGCAATCCGTAGCGCCCCTCGCGCGCCGGTATTCCGCTCCTGACCGAATCCGGTGCCGTAACGCCTCCGCAGGGGAGCAGTATCCAAGTGCGGGCCCGTGTTCCGGCGCGTACCGCGTCTTCGAAGGCTCGTTACCTGGGCGGAGCGGCACCGGAGGCGACGCAGCGGCGCTCAACAGGCTCGGTAGGCGAAGCGCCCGGCGGCGAGGCCGGCTCCGGGCGCCATGATCCGCTCCCCCTCACGCCGGGCGCGCCCCCCGTGCGGCGCGAGCTCTGTGGAGCGGTCTGCTGGCCGGCTCTCGGTGAGCGCCGGCGCGCAGACGCATAGCCGAACCGCGAAGCGCTAGCCGGCGGCGACGACCGAAACCGACACGACGGCGTCGACCCCGGCCATCAGCCGCACGTCGACACGGTGCTCGCCGAGCGTCTTGATCGGCTCGCGCAGGTGGATGTCGTGCCGGTCGAGCTCGACCCCCTGCTCCGCGATGGCCGCCGCGATCTCGCGGTTGGTCACCGCGCCGAACAGCCGGCCCTTCTCGCCGGCCTTGACCGGGATCTCGACCGTCATCTCGCGCAGCTTGGCGGCCGTCTCCTCCGCCTCGCTGCGGACTGCGCGATCACGTTCCTCGCGCTGCTCGCGATGCCGCTCCCAGTTGGCGACGGTGCCCTTGTCGGCAATCGCCGCCGCGCCGGTCGGGAAGAGGAAGTTGCGCGCGTAGCCGTCCTTGACCTCTTTCATGTCGCCCTCGCGACCGAGGCCCTTGACGTCGCGCTTGAGGATCACCTTCATGCTTGGTTACGGCTCCAACTCATCGGTTGCTTGGTCCTGGCCGATGCCGATGCCGGCCGCCTGGCGCTGCTGGCGCCATCGACTCAGCGCCGACTTCAGTGCCTGCGGGTCACGCAGGCGACCGTAGCGCTCGAGCAGCTCGGGCAGGTTGTCCCTGATCTCGTCGTAGCGCGAGCCCATCAGGCCACGCAGCCTGGCGAGGTCACGATCGAGATCCGAGGTTCCGTTACGCGCCCGGGCGGCGTGCTCGTCGCGGACGTCGCGCGGCGCGTTCTGGATGAAGAGGTCGAGCACCAGCAGCAGGACGGTCAGGTCGTCGGCCTGACCGAGGATCGGGATCGCGTCGGGCACGAGGTCGATCGGCACCACGACGTACGCCAGCGCCGCCCCGAGCAGCGCCTTGAGCGGGAGCGGCGTCCGCGGGTCGCGAACGATGCCCCACACCATGCGCGCGTAGGTCGGCAGCTTCCAGACGAGGCGGGCAAGGCGCAGATAACGCCATCGGCCTGACAGGTTCACGAGATACAGGCTCCGGTCTCGATGCGGGTCGCGAAGCATAGCAGAGGGCCGTGCGGCATCGGTTTGACATTAGAACAGGCGTTCTGCTACCGTCATCCGCAGTTGCAGACGGAGGCTGCCGTGACCCGACACGACGCCGAGCGCAAGCAGAAGATCCTCGAGAGCATCGCCCGCACCGTCGCGGAACGCGGCTATCCGCCGTCGGTCCGCGAGATCGCGGATGCGGTCGGCCTGGCGTCCACTTCCGCCGTGCACCACCACCTCATCGCCCTCGAGCGCGACGGGCTCCTCGAGCGCGGCTCGCACTCGTCGCGTGCCCTCCGGCTGACTCGGACCCCGCAGCCTGCCCCGCGTCGTGTCGCGGACCGCCGCGTCACTCCGTTCCGCATGCCGGTCGAACGCGACGTGCTGACGCTGCCGGTCCTCGGCGAGATCGCCGCCGGCCAGCCGATCGAGGCCTATGCCGACGCGTCGGAGACGCTCGATGTCCCCGGCTCCATGCAGGCCCGCGACGGCTCGTACGTCCTCCGCGTTCGCGGCAAGAGCATGATCGACGCCCTGATCGACGACGGCGATTACGTCGTCGTCCAGCCGCAGGCCACTGCCCGGGACGGCGACATCGTGGTCGCCCTGCTCGAGGACAACGGCGTGACGCTGAAGCGCTTCTTCCGCGAGAAGGACCGGATCCGGCTCCAGCCGGCGAACGCGAGCATGGAGCCGATCTACGCCTCCGAGGTGCAGGTCCAGGGCAAGGTCGTCGGCGTCATTCGCAAGCTCTAGCCGCAGAACGCCTGACCAGATGCCGGCCGCGACGCTGTCGCGCCTCGAGCTGAACCGCGCGACGCTCGCCCGACAAGGGCTGCTCCGGCCGATCCAGGAAGGATCCATCGCCGACGCCGTTCGCCAGGTGGGATCGCTCCAGGCACAGCATCCCGAATGGCCGCCCGTTGCCCTGTGGGCTCGCACCGGCGACCGTGCCGTGAGGGGTCTCACGGCGGCTCGAGCGGATCGCAGCGTCGTGCGCGCGCCACTGATGCGCATCACGGTGCAGACGGTCGCATCGGTCGACTTCTGGCCGATCTCCGTCGTCACGCAGCCACTGCGTCGCCTGCAGTTCCGAGCGATCTTCAAGGCCGATGCCTTCGACTCGCCACTCGGCCGTCGCCTGTCCGAGGGTCACGCCGCGGTGCGCTCCGCTCTCCGGGAGCAGCCGCAGCGGATCAGGGACCTTGACGCGATCATGCGCGCCGAGGTCCCGGAGCTCGCCGACCATCCGCACCGCATCTATTGGCGACACATCGCCGTCAGCATGCCGCTGATCGCCGTGCCGTTCGACGGCGAACGCTATGGACGCGCACGCTACGCGCTCGCCACTGACTGGCTGGGACCGCCGCCCAGCGACCTGGATGAGGAGTCGGCAATGGGCGCCGTGACGGAACGCTATCTCGCGGCATTCGGCCCGGCGAGCATCGGTGACCTCATGTCATACGTCGGCAAGCGTGGCTCGCCGAAACGCTGGCACGCGGCGGTGTCAATGCTCGGCGACAGGATCGCCCGCTTCGTGGCGGAAGACGGACGCGAGCTGCTCGACCTCATCGATGCTCCGCGACCTGCCGCCGATGCCGAGGCGCCGCCACGCCTCCTGGCTCGCTGGGATGCGCTGCTGCTTTCGCACGCGCCCGGCTTCCGCCAGCGGATCATGGCGGACGAGCACCGCCCGATGGTCTACACCCGCAACGCCGACGTGCTGGCCTCGTTTCTCGTCGATGGGATGGTGGCCGGAACGTGGAGGATCGACCGGATGGGTGGTCGGATCGATCTCACGCCGTTCGGCACCTTGCGGGCCGAGCATCGAGCGGCGCTCGAGGCGCAGGCTGCGCAGCTCATGGTGGTCCTGGCGGGCGCGGACGCGGTCCCGCGCGGCTGAGAAACGGAGGCGCACCCACATGACCCGCGTCATCCTCCACGCCGACCTCGATGCGTTCTATGCATCGGTTGAGGAGCTCGACGACCCGACGATTCGCGGCAGGCCGGTGATCGTCGGCGGCGGCCCCCACGAGCGCGGCGTCGTCAGCGCCGCGAACTACGAGGCGCGCCGCTTCGGCGTGCATTCGGCGCTGCCCCTGCGTACCGCCGGCCGCCTGTGCCCGCAGGGCGTCTTCCTCCCCGGCCGTCCGGACCGATACCGCGCGCTGAGCGAGCAGGTGATGAAGATCTTTGCCAGCCTCACGCCCCTGGTCGAGCCGATCTCGCTCGACGAGGCGTTCCTCGACGTGACGGCCAGCGTCGCGGCGTTCGGCGACGGGCAGACGATGGCGCAGCGCATCAAGGACCGCGTGCGCGCCGAGGTCGGCCTCGTCGTCAGCGTCGGCGTCGCCAGCAACAAGCTCTGCGCCAAGGTCGCCTCGGACCTGCGCAAGCCCGATGCGCTCGTGGTGGTGTCCCCCGGCGGCGAGGCCGACTTCCTGGCGCCGCTCCCCGTCGGGCGGCTGTGGGGCGTCGGACCGCAGGCACGCCAGGCACTCGCCGACTACGGCGTGACGACGATCGGTCAGCTGGCGGCGACCCCGGAGGCGAGCCTGCGACGGCGGTTCGGGCAGCATGGCGCCGACCTCGCCGCTCGCGCCAGGGGAATCGACCCCTCGCCGGTGGTGCCGTTCCACGCGCCGAAGAGCATCGGTCATGAGCACACCTTCGAGCGCGACACGATCGACGTCTCGAAGCTCGAGGCGACGCTGCTCGACGTCGCCGAGTCGGTCGCCAGCCGGCTGCGTCAGCACGACCTGTCGGCATCGGCCGTCCAGCTGAAGCTGCGCTACGAGGGGTTCGAGACGCTGACCCGCCAGGCGCCGCTGCCGCGCCAGGCGCGGGAGAGCGAGCCGATCTACGACGCCGGCGTGGCGCTGCTGCGCAGGACGCTCGTCGCGGGACGGGGCGTGCGATTGATCGGCCTGACCGCCATCAACCTCAGGCCCGACCAGCAGCTCACCCTCTTCGACCGAACCGACCGAACCGATCGGCTGGCTCGCTCGCTCGATGCCGTCCGTGAACGGTTCGGGGAGAACGCCATCACCCGCGCGCGGCTGCTCACCGAGAAGCCGAACCGGCGCTTCGACTTCGGCGAACGACCTTCCAGCCAACCGCTCGACCCCCTTGACGAATAGAACGTCCGTTCGCTAACATCCAGTCCCACACAATAGAACGCCTGTTCTGTGCCGACCGGGCGCGCAGATGGAGAAGTCACCGTGGCATTGACGAGCATCACACCAGTCGAGGCGCGCGTCAGCTGGGACCGCCGGGCATCGCGGCCCGCATCCGTTCGCTGGGCGGGACACGAGCTGGCCATCACCTCGCTCGACGGCGTTCGGGACGAACGCTCGGCGTATCCGGCCGGCGCGGGCCCGCGCGTCACCTACCTGCTCCGCACCGATGACGGTGGCCAGGCGTCAATCGTCTTCGACGGTCGGCGACGGCGCTGGTTCGTGGAGGCACTCGACCCGGCCGCCTGACGCCCGCCGATGGCGCACCGGTGGCTGCGTACAATCGCGCCACATGACCGATGCGCCACTCACGTCGCTCAGCGTCCGCGACCTGGCCGACCGGCTCGCCAGCGGCGAGCCTGTGCCCGGTGGCGGCAGCGCCGCGGCGATCGGCGGCGCGCTGGGCGCATCACTCGTCGGGATGGTCGCCGAGCTGACGATCGGCCGCCCGGATGCGGCGGAGCGCGACGACCTCCTGCGTGACGTGCGCGACAACGCCGCGCGCCTGCGCACCGACCTGCTAGAGCTCGCCGAGACCGACGCCGCGGCGTACGAGGCGGTGGTCGCCGCCCGCCGCCTGCCGAAGGGCACCGATGCTGAGCGTGCCGAGCGAACGCGCCGCATGCGGGCGACGATCGTCGAGGCGGCACGCGTGCCGCTCGAGACGGCACGCCGCTCGCGCGAGGTGCTCGACCTGGCGGTTCGCATCGCGCCGATCGGCAACCGCAACGCGGTGAGCGACGCCGGCGTGGCGGCGCAGCTCGCCTCGGCCGCCGTCCGTGGCGCGGTGCTCAATGTCCGAATCAACCTGCCCTATCTGCCCGCCGACGAGCCGCTGCGCACGTCGGCTGCGCGCGAGGCCGCGATGCTCGAGGCCGCGGCCGAACAGCGCGAGGACGAAGTGCTCAGCACGGTCAGCATGCTGCTGGACGAGGAGGCCTGACGAGGACGGCATGACCGCGCGCCTGCTCGACGGCCGGCCCGTCGCGTCACGGATGTGGCGCGACCTGTCCGAGCGCGTCGAGGCGCTGCGCGCGGAGACCGGCGTTGCGCCGCGCCTGGCGATCATCCGCTTCGACGAGCGCGGTCCCTCGGCGATCTACGCCGGGTCGATCGCCCGGGCGGCGCACGGAGTCGGCATCGAGGTGCTCACCGTCGAGCCGCCGGACGGGGTGTCGCTCAGCGACCTGGCGGCGCGCATCGGGGCGCTGAACCGCGACCCGTCGGTGGCAGGCATCGTCATCGCCCAGCCGATCCCCCCGCACCTCGACCTGCCCTCGGTCGTCGAGCTGCTCGACCCGGCCAAGGACGTCGACGGCGCGACGCCGCTCAACGCCGGGCGCCAGGCACGCGGCGAGGCGACGTTCGTGCCCGCCACGGCGCTCGGGGTGATGACCCTGCTGAACCATTACGAGGTGCCGATCGCCGGTCGTCGGGCGGTGGTGGTGGGCCGCTCCGCGGTGGTCGGGCGGCCGACGGCCGAGCTGCTGCTCAGCGCGCATGCCAGCGTGATGCTGACCCATCGGCGCACGCGCAATCTCGCCCGTGAAACGCGGCGGGCCGAGATCCTGGTGGTGGCCGCCGGGTCGCCGCACCTCATCCAGCCAGAGATGGTCAACCGCTCGGCGGTGGTCATCGATTGCGGGATCAACGTCACCGAGAACGGCATCGTCGGCGACGTGGAGTTCGAGGCGGTTCGACCGGTCGTTGCGGCCATCAGCCCGGTGCCCGGCGGCGTCGGACCGGTGACCACCATGTGCCTCATCGAGCAGACCGTCGTCGCCGCCGAGGCGTTCGCCCGCCGGGCGCAGCGCGACGAGTCGCTGTCGCGCTTCATCCGGCCGATCCTGCCGCGTCACCGCTCCGGCCTCGACCGCTCGTGAGCCAGGGCCAGCGCTTCTGGCGCGAGCTGCGCGACGATGTCTCGCGGGCGGTCGTCGTCGACGACCTGCCACTGCGGCTGATGGCCGTTGCGCTGCTGGCCGACGGCCACGCGCTCGTCGAGGACGTGCCCGGCGTCGGCAAGACGCTGCTGACCCGTGCCTTCAGCCGCGCCCTCGGCCTGGGCTTCGGCCGCGTGCAGGGCACGCCCGACCTGCTGCCCAGCGACGTCCTGGGCGCCAGCCTGCTGGAGGGCGGCGCCTTCCGCTTCGTGCCGGGGCCGATCTTCACCAACGTGCTGCTCTTCGACGAGATCAACCGCGCCACGCCACGCACCCAGTCGGCGCTGCTCGAGTCGATGCAGGAACGCCAGGCATCGGTCGAGGGCGAGACCCGGCCGCTGCCCGAACCGTTCCTGGTGCTCGCCACCCAGAACCCGGTGGAGCTGGAAGGCACCTTCGCGCTGCCGGAGGCGCAGCTCGACCGATTCCTGGTGCGCATCGCGCTCGGCTACCCGTCGCACGAGGACGAGCGACGAATCGCCAGCCGTTACCGCGATCGCGCCGAGCCACTGGAAGCCGTCGAGCCGATCACCGACTCCCAGCACCTCCTCGAGCTGCGCGACGAGGTGCGCGGCATCACGGTCAGTGACGAGGTCGGTGACTACGCCGTTGCGTTGGTACGCGCGACGCGCGAGCGTCCAGAGCTGTCGCTGGGCGGCAGCCCCCGCGCGACCGTCGCGCTCTATCGCGCGGCGCAGGCGTGGGCCCACCTCGAGGGACGCGACTTCGTGCTGCCCGACGACGTCAAGGCCGTGGCGCCGAGCGTCCTCGCCCATCGCGTCATGGTCGACCTCGACCGCCACCTTCGCGGCGCGACCGCCGAGGACGTCGTCGAGGACGTCCTGGCCCGCGTCCCGGCGCCGCCGGACCAGACCCGCCGCGCCGAAGCCCGAACGGCGGACGCCGGGGCCTGACCGATGCTGGCGCCGGCGCTGGGCCTGCTGCTGGCCGCCATCGGTGGCCTGTTCGGCGCACCGGGGCTCGTCGTCGTCGGCGTGCTGGTGGCACTCGTCGGCGTGCTGCGCGGACTGTGGTCGCAGCGAGGCCTGCGGCGGGTCAGCTACGCACGCCAGCTCTCCGCGACGCGGACGATGTGGGGCGAGCAGCTTCGCCTCGAGCTGACGGTCCGCAACCGCAAGCTGCTGCCCGTGCCCTGGCTGCAGGTCGCCGACCACCTGAGCGTCGATGCCACGATCGAGGAACGGCAGCTGCTTCCCGCGGGCCGTCCGGGCTGGGGCATCCTGCAGACGACCTGGACCCTCGGCTGGTTCGAGCGTGTGACCCGACGCATGACGATCCTGGCCACACGACGCGGCCTCTTCGACTTCGGCGCGGTCCAGCTGCGGGTGGCGGACCTGTTCGCGCGGACCAGCGCATCGGTCGAGGTGGAGCAGCCGCTGTCGTACCGGGTCGTGCCGCGGATCGTGCCGGTGCGCGTCGCCGCGAGGGCGAGCCTGATGTCCGGGCCGTCGCGCGCGACCCGCGGCCTGTTCGAGGAGCCGAGCCTGTTCGCCGGCGTGCGGCCCTACCAGCCCGGTGATCGCCTGAAGCGCATCCACTGGAAGGCGACGGCGCGCCGCGGCCGGCCGCTGAGCCGCCGCTTCGACCCGGGACGCGAACGCGAGGCGCTCATCGCGGTCGACATGCAGACGGTCGAAGGCCCGTACTGGGAGATGATCTACGACGACGACTTGGCCGAGGGCCTGTGCGTCGCCGCCGCCTCGCTCGCCCGCCGGCTGCTGACCGACGGGATTGCCGTCGGCCTGGCGGTGAACGCCTACAGCGGCCGGCCGCATCGCACGCTCCACGTTCCGCTGGGAGCGGGCAGTGGCCAGCTCGAGCGGCTGGCCGACGGCCTCGCCGGGATCAGCCCGTTCGCGTCGGTCCCGTTCGGCACGCTCCTCGCCGAGCTGCCGCGGCGCGCGCCGGCAGGTGCCGGGCTGTTTGTCCTGTCGGCGCGCGACCCGGCGGACTTCGGCACCGCCCTGCGACGCCTGGTGCGCAGTGGCTTCGGCGTTACGCTGGCGGCCTACGGGCCCGCGGCGCCCGAGCACGTCGCCCGGGCACGCGCACTGGGCACCGACGCCGCGCTCCTCTCCCTCGAACCCGACTGGCGGTCCGCCGATGCGCTGGCGCTCGTCGCCTGAGGCCACGATCTCCGGCCTGGCCGATGCCTCGCTGGAGGCCGCCTGGCTGGCACTGCTCTACCTCTACGCGCAGCCGTTCCTCGGGGACGGTGAGCAGCACCTGGGGGTCGCGGCGCTGAGCGTCGCCGCCCTCGCGGGGCTGATGTTTGCGCGTCTCGCCAGCGCGCTGCCGCGCGACACCTACACGCTCGCGGGCACGGGCCTCACCATCGTCGCCGCGGCCATCGGCGTCTTCGCCTTCGTGCCCGACCTGGCGCGCGTCGATCCATGGGGCGCCCTGAAGGCGCATCCCGGCGGCCTGCTGGCCGGCGTCGCGTTCCTGCGCGGCAGCGCGCACGCCGAAGCGGGCGCAGAGGCGGGCAACCTGGAGCGGATCCTGGGCATCGGTCTGGCCGGACTGGTCGTCTTCTGGCTGGTCTCCACGCTGACCGGGTTCGTCGATGACCGGTCATTCACCGAGCCGGCGCTCATCGCGAGCATCACGTTCGTGACCGCCACGCTGCTGGCGCTCGGGCTGGCCCGGCTCGCCTCGCTCGGCAGCGAGGGCGTCGGGCGCGCGACGCGACGTCGCTGGCTGGCGCTGCTGATCGGCGTCCTCGGACTGGCCCTCGTCGCAAGCCTGCCGCTCGCGGCGGTGCTGGGCGTGCCGCTTGCGGCGGCGTTCGCCGGCGTGCTCGGCCCGCTCGGCGCCGTGGCCTATGGGCTCCTCATCCTGGTCACACTGCCGTTCGCATTCGTCGCCGGCTGGCTCGCCGAGATCTTCCGCAACATGCCGGCGCTGCAGGAGATCCTGGCGCAGATGGCCAACAGCCCGGCCGCATCGAACCCGCCGACGCTCGACAACCCGATCACGCCCGGCAGCGGCTCGATCATCGGCGGCCTGCTCCTCGCCACCGCGGTGATCGCGGTGGTCCTGTTCGTCATCGTGAGGATGCTCGGACGCGTCACCGTCCGCACCCGGCTGGCCGATACAACCGAGGTCCGCACTTTCGAGCTCCCGACACCGCAGCTGCGCATGCCGCGCTTCCACCTGCCGGAGCGGCGGCACGACCCGCGCAATGCGCGGGAGGCCTATCTCGCCGTCCTCGACCTCCTTCGCGGGACCGATGCGTCACGCGGCTCCCACGAGACCCCCGCCGAGCACGCACGGCGAGTTTCAGAGACCGATGTTCGGCGGCTGGCGGCGGACTACCAGCTCGACGCCTTCGCCGGCCGCATCCTCAATGCACCTGAAGAGCAACGCGCCGTCGTCCGCTGGCGCCGGTTTCGACGCCGCTAACCCGCCGGGGCGACCATCTCATCGGGCGGCACCGAGCCGTCGATGAAGCCGAGCTCGCGCATCGTGTCGTACGCCGAGCGCCAACGCTCCATGTCGATCGCCCCGTTGCTGAAGCCGCTGTCACCCTTCCACAGGTCGGCCGTCGCGCGCAGCACGGCCAGCGCCGCGTCGCGATCCTCCTTGATCGTCGGCACGGCGACCTCGGCCGCGGCGACGCCCGCCTCGGGATCGGCGATCACATCGGCCTGCGCCTTGGCTGTCGCCTCGGCGAACGCGCGCACCAGACCGGCCGAGGAGGTCAGCGTCGAATCCCCGGCGATGATCCCCGGGCCGGGCAGCGGCGCGATCTGATCGATCGTCAGCTGGTCGACCGCGATCCCCTGCGACTCCAGGCGGAGCGGCTCGTTGTTGCGGAAGCCGGTGATCAGGTCGACGTCGCCGTGCGCCAGCCCATCCGCCTGGTTGAACTGCGGATACTCGCGGATCATGACGTCGTCGACCGTCAGCCCGCCGGCACGCAGCAGCGCCTGCAGCGCGACCCACGACGAGCCGAACTTGCCCGGCGTGCCGATCGTCTTGCCCTTCAGCCCCGCCGGATCCGACGGCACCTCACCCTTGCGGCCGATGAGCGCAACGGGGAAGCGGTCGTACAACGTCGAGACGTACTTCACCGGGATCCCCGACGTGCGGCTGATCATCACGTCGGTGGCATCGGCCACGCCGACGAGCGCCCGCCCGTCGCCGACCAGGCGGATGACGTCCGGCGACTGCTTGAACTCGATCGACACGTCCAGGCCGGCATCGGTGTAGTAGCCCTTCTGCTGGGCGAGGTAGAACGGCGCGAACTGGACATCCGGCCGGAACCCGAGCAGCAGCGTCACCTTCGTGAGCCCACCTGACGGGACCGATGCGCCCGGCGACGAGGCGCCGGGCGAGCACGCGGCCAGGACGACGGCGAGCAACAGGAGGGCGGAGCGGGGCGGACGCATCGGTCTCAAATCCTTTCTAGTGGGCGACCAGCCGACGCTCGGCGAGCACGACCAGGCCGTAAAAGGCCAGGCCGATGACCGCCAGCGTGACCAGCGCGACGAACATGAGCGGGGTGTCGAACAGCCCCTGGTTGGCGATGTTGATCAGCACCCCCAGGCCGGAGCTGGCCCCGGCCCACTCGGCGACGACGGCGCCGATGACGGCGAGCGTGACCCCCACCCGAAGCCCCCCGAAGATGACCGGCAGCGCCGACGGGATCTCGAGGCGGGTCGTGAGCTGCCGCGGCGTGGCGCCGAGCGAGCGGAGCATCTCCGCCAGCAGTGGATCGGTCGAGCGAACGCCGACCATGGTGGCGATGGCGATCGGGAAGAAGACGATCAGCGCGCAGATCAGCACGCGCGCCAGGAGGCCGCCGCCGAACCAGATGTCGAGCAGCGGCGCCAGGGCGAGGATCGGCACCGCCTGCGCGGCGACGATGTAGGGCGACAGGACCCGCTCGACGAGCACGCTCTTGGCCAGCGCGACGCCGGTGGCGATGGCGGTGCTGGCGCCGACCGCGAAGCCGAGGATGATCTCGAGGAGCGTCACGCCCGTGTGCTGCCCGA
Source organism: Candidatus Limnocylindria bacterium (assembly GCA_035708065.1). GTDB lineage: Bacteria > Chloroflexota > Limnocylindria > QHBO01 > QHBO01 > JAICUY01. The sequence continues at coordinate 19,385 of DASSTC010000030.1, forward strand.
GCGTGCCGGAGGCAATGGCGCGCACGCCGCGCTCGGCCACCACTTCCGGCGCCGGCAGGATGAAGTCGGGCAGGTCGCCGATGACGGTGACGAGCTTCCAGATCACCAGGAACGCCGCGAGGCTGAGGACGGCTGTACCGATGCGCCTCATGCCGCCACCCATGGCGCCAGCTCGGTCGCGCCCGGCGCGGCCAGCGCGGCGCGAACCTGCGCCTCAATCGCGGCCGCGCGCGGGTTGCCCGTCAGCTCCGTCTCGCGCGGCCGGGGCAGATCAACGTCGATCGTCGCCGCGACGCGGCCGGGCCGCGGGGTCATCACCACGATGCGGTCCGCCAGCCGAATCGCCTCGCCGACCGAGTGAGTGACGAGGACGACGCTGCGCCTTTCGTGCATCCAGAGGCGCTGGAGCTCGCTGTCGAACGCCTCGCGCGTCAGCGCGTCGAGCGCCGAGAAGGGCTCATCGAGCAGCAACAGTGGCGGGTCGCTGATCAGCGCGCGGGCGAGCGCGGCGCGCTGCGCCATGCCGCCGGACAGCTGCCGCGGCTTCAGATCTGCGGCGCCGGTCAGGCCCACCTGCGCCAGCGCGCGCTCGGCGCGGCGCTTGGCCTCGCGGTCACCATGGAGGCTCAACGGCAGCGCGACGTTATCGAGGGTCGACAGCCACGGGATCAGGCGCGGCTGTTGGAAGGCGAGGCCGACACGACCATCGCCCGCCCGCGGGGGCTGCTCGCCGAGCCTCGCGCCGCCGCTTGTCGGCCGCAGGAGCCCCGCAAGAACACGCAGCAGCGTCGACTTGCCACAGCCGTTCGGCCCGATGATCGCGGTGAAGCTCCCCGGCTCCACGTCCAGGGTCAGGCCCCGCACCGCTTCCGTGCCGGCGGGGAACGTGACGTCCAGGTCGCTGACGCGCACGGCAAGGCCGCTGCCGCTGCCCGCCTGGTCCGCTGCTGCCATCGTCGCTCCCGTGGTCGCATCGCGCACGGGGCACCGAACGCGGCGCCTCGCAACGCGAAGCGCCGGTTCGCCTTCTCCCATCCGGACTGTGACCGTCGGCCCTGTCTGCCGCAGCGGGAGCTGCGGGTCAGGTCGGCCGCATCGGCTCCTACACCGATGCGGTTCGCGGGCTGGCGCACGCTTGCGCCGACCGCCGGTGGGGATTTTCACCCCGCCCCGAAGGCGATATCTGGTTTGAACGGATGCTGGCACGCACCGGTGCATCGGTCAACCGCGGCCGACGCCCGCGAAGTTGCCGGATCGCAACGAGCCTGACGTTAGGCGCGATCGAGGCCGATGCCGCCTGCGGGCTGAGCACGAAATGCGGCCGGCCGACCGTCGACGGCGCCGGAAAGCCCGCCTAGGCGCAAGCAGCCTGTGATCTGGCGACTACGGCAGCCTGTGACCTGGCGACCACGTGGGCCGCGGTCACTCGGGCTCGGCCGCCGAGCCCCGCGACAGCCAGCGGTAGACGATGTAGGCAAAACCGATGAGGACGATGACGTAGATCACGTACTCGTACGGCTTCACCGTGTCGTACAGGCGCCGGTAGTTCTCGCCGAGCAGCAGCCCGCCGAGCAGCAGCGCCGCGTTCCACGGCAGCGAGCCCAGGGCGCTGAACAGCAGGAAGCGGCCGATCGGCATGCGCGCCACGCCGGCCGGGTAGTTGATCAGGGCCCGGACCAGCGGCACCAACCGGCCGAAGAAGACCGCCCAGTCGCCGTAGCGAGCGAACCATGCGTCGGCCCGGTCGAGGTCGGCGGGCTTGATATGGACGTAGCGGCCGTATCGGTCCAAGAGGGGACGTCCGCCCCAGGCGCCGATCAGGTAGCCGGCCAGCGAGCCAAGCACCGCGCCGAGCGTCGCCACCAGCAGCGCCACCACGAAGTTCCACGGGGCCCGGGTCAACGGCTCGAGGACGGATGGATCGGCCGAGGACTGCGCGATCTTCCAGCCGGCCATCGGCACGATCACCTCGGACGGCACGATCGGGATGAACGTCTCGAGCGCGATGGCGATCGCCACGCCGACGTAGCCGACCGCGTCGTACAGCTGCAGGAAGAACGGGATGATGGTGCGGTCGATGAACTCGAGCAAGGGCGTCAGGCGTCGAAGCGAGCGGGCGCGGAGATGGGATCGGCGGACGATGCGTTGACGCCGACGCCCGCTGGCGCCGGCGCAGGCGTGGCCGCTCCCTCGGTGGCGCCGGGCCGGTTCAGCGGCACGGCGACCCTGCGCGGTCCGGACGGTTCCGGTGGCGGCGAGGTCTGCCCGGCGGCCTGCAGCCGCTCGTCGACGCGCAGCACGTGCACCGCCACGATCACCGACAGCAGCGCGCCACCGGCGATCCAGCCGCCGAGCAGGTCCATCGGGAAGTGGGCAAGCAGATAGAGCCGCGTCAATGAGATCGCGCCGATCAGCCCCAGGGCCACGATGTAGGCGATCACGCCCTGGCGCCGATGCGGCGCCAGCCTCGCCACGCAGAACGCGGCCAGGCCGTAGAAGACAGTGGCACGCAGCGCGTGCCCGGCCGGGAAGTCGGCCAGGTCGTCGAGACCCACGCCGTTGACGTTGAAGATCGCGCCGACCAGCTGACCGAGGCTCAGGACGTGGTCGGAGGTGAAGTACTTGAGCGCCCACTCCATCGGAAAGCAGAGCGTGCCGGCGGCGAGGATGATCGCCAGGTCGCGGCGGCCCTTGGCCAGCGCCAGCAGGCCGAGCGCAGCGAAGCCGAGCGCCACGAACCAGCCGGAGCCGAGGCCGCTGATGCCGATGAACAGCGCATCGAGCGGCGGCGCGTGGGTCTGCACCCAGCTGTGGATCTGCGGCATGGCGACGCCCATGAGCCACTCCTCGGGCTGGGTGTAGACCGTGGTCCGCTTCAGCGTCACCAGCCAGAACAGGCTGGGCAGCGCGATGAGGGTCAGCAGGAAGGCGGCGGCGGGACTCGGAACCGCTCCTCCGAGCCGGTCCTTCGCCTCCGCGCTGACCTGCAGCCGGCTGGTGGGGTCCGGGAGTCGTCGCACGTTCGTAGTATAGGTGGCGCCTTCTGGCCGACTCATCGAACGGAAGTCCCGCGCCCGCACGAGGAGCGAGTCCTGTCTCAGTCCGATCCGACCGTCGACGCGCTGCAGATCTCCGGCCATGGCCTGTCCGTCGCCGACGTCGTCGACGTGGCCCGCAACCGGCGCCCAGTAGCCATTTCGCCGGATGCGCTCGATCGCTTGGCCGCTTCGCGGGCGGTCGTCGAGCGGCTCGTTGCCGAGGACGCGACGGCGTACGGGATCACCACCGGGTTCGGGGACCTGGCCAACGTGCGCATCGAGCCCTCACAGGCCGCCGACCTGCAGCGCAACCTCGTCCGCTCGCATGCCGCCGGCGTGGGTGAGGCACTCCCCGAGGACGTGGTGCGCGCCATGCTGCTGCTGCGGGCCAACACCCTGGCCATCGGGCTGTCCGGCGTCCGCGCAGAGCTCACCGCGCTCCTGTGCGAGATGCTCAACGCGCACGTTCACCCGGTCGTCCCCTCGCGCGGCAGCGTGGGCGCCAGCGGCGATCTCGCGCCGCTCGCCCACCTGGCGCTGGTCGTCATCGGTGAAGGTGAGGCCGATACGCCCGCCGGCAGGCTCCCTGGCGCAACCGCCCTCGAGCAGGCTGGACTCGGACCGATGCAGCTGGAGGCCAAGGAAGGCCTGGCGCTCCTGAACGGGACGCAGCTGATGGCCGGCATCGGTGCGCTGGTGCTGCACGACGGGCTGCGGCTGGCAGCGTCGGCCGACGTCATCGGCGCCATGAGCCTGGAGGCAATGCAGGGCACGGCGGTGGCGTTCGACGCGCGCCTGGTCGAGGCGCGACCGCATCCGGGGCAGGTCGCATCGGCCGCCCACCTGCGATCGTTATTGGCCGGCAGCCAGATCGGCGCGGCGCATCGCGCGAGCGAGCATCGGGTCCAAGATCCGTACTCGCTGCGCTGCATGCCCCAGGTGCACGGCGCCGCCCTCGACGCACTCGGCGAGCTCGGCCGCGTGCTGGCGGTCGAGATGAACTCGGCGACCGACAACCCGCTCGTCTTCGCGACCGGTGAGGTGATCTCGGGCGGGAACTTCCACGGCGAGCCGGTTGCGCTGGCGCTCGACTACGCGGTGCTGGCGCTCGCGGAGCTGGCGAGCATCTCCGAGCGCCGGACGGCCCGCCTGGTCGACGCGCACCTGTCCGGGCTGCCGGCCTTCCTGTCGGAGAACCCGGGCCTCGAGAGCGGGCTGATGATCGCCCAGTACACCGCCGCGGCACTCGTCAACGAGCTCCAGACCCTGGCGCATCCGTCCTCGGTCGACACCCTGCCGACCAGCGCCAACCAGGAGGACCACGTCTCGATGGGCGCCACGTCGGCCCTGCGCCTGCGCACAGTCCTCGAACGGGCTACCAGCGTGTTGGCCATCGAGGCGCTGTGCGCGGCCCAGGGACTGGACTTCATGAAGCCGATGCAGCCGGGCGCAGGGGTGGCGGCCGCGCACGCTGTCGTCCGCGAACGGGTGCCGCATCTCGATGCGGACCGGCCGCCCTCGCCGGATATCGAACTCGTCCGCGGGCTGGTCGCGGCCGGGTCGTTGCTCGCCGCTGCCGACGGGGCAAACGCGTCGTGATGCGCCTCCACCGCCCCGCCACCGACGACCGTTTCCACTTTGTACCAACAGGGTTGGTGCAATGTGGGAGGGACCTTCCGCGTACCACCAACCGTATTGGTACGAAGCGGAACCTCGCCCGATGACCGACCTCCGCTTCGTCCTGGTCGACGCGGACAACTTCGACGCCATTCCCGACCCCGCCGCACCCGGCGCCCGATGCCAGACCTGCGACTACTGGGAGCGCATCGACGGGCATCGCGAGCCTCCCGATGCGGGGAAGACGGGAGCCCACGACCTGAAGCGAACGCGCCTGCTCTCCGGCGAGCGCCTGGCGGGTTCGTACGCGATGCTCGTTTACGACGGCGACGACGCCATCGGCTACGCGCAGTTCGGGCCGATCTCGAACTACCCGCGTGCCCTGGTCATCCGCGACCGCTACCCCGAGCTTCCTGATTCGCCCGCTCCCTGGGTCATCACCTGCCTGCAGGTCGTCGCGGCGACGGCCGAGCGCGACGCGGCTGGCGCGGAGCTTCTCAACGCGACTTGCGACGAGATCGACCGTCGCGGCATCACCGCCGTCGAGGCATACCCCGAGGGCGTCGCCGACGGCTGGATCTCCTCCCCCGGTCCGGCGGCGATCTACGAATCGAACAGTTTCGAACGCGTCGCCGGCGACCATCGCTATCCGGTCTACCGGCGCGAGCTCACCGGCGAAGCAGCCGACGCCGGCTGGGCGGACCTGCTGCGCCACACGGCCCCGGCGGACGACGAGGACGCGTGGCCGCTCCCCCTGCCGAAGGGACCGAGCGAGGAGGATGTCTTCCGGCTGCCGCAGCGCCCGAAGCGCCCCAACCCGTTCGGCGACGACTGACGGCCTTGAGCCCGAGGCGAACTCAAGAATCCGGCGACTTCATCGGTTGTAGGTACTGACAGACCGATGCCGGAGGGAGCGGCCGCGAGCGACCCGCGCGACTTCGCGACCTGCGTCGATCGGCACTATCCGGGGCTGGTGCGGCGCCTGACGCTCGTGCTGCACGACGGGGAGGAGGCGAAGGACGTGGCCCAGGAGGCATACCTGCGCGCGTATCGGGCCTGGGATCGGTTCGACGGCACGGACATCCGCGCCTGGCTGCACACGATTGCGCTTCGGCTGGCGTTCAACGCGCTCCGCCGCCGAGGCCTCTGGTCACGGTTCGTCTCCTCTTCTCCAAAGACCGATGCGTCCTGGGTCCCGCCCGAGCGCCTGCCCTTGTGGGAGGCACTTGCGGCTTTGCGGCCGCGTGCGCGCCGCGCTGTTGCTCAACGTGCTCGACGGCTACACCCAGGCGGAGATCGCACGGATGTTGGACGTGCCGGCCGGGACCGTCGCATCCTGGATTGCATCGGGCAAGGCGCGCCTGCGCGAGGAGCTGTCCGATGGATGACCGCCGGCTGGCTGACGAACTCTCCTCGCTCGAGACCGCAACACCGGTTTCGCCGCTGCCCGCCCTGCCGATGGATCGGCGCCGTCCGTTGCTCTGGGTGCCGGCCGGGTTGGCACTCGTGGCCGGCATCCTGATCGGCCCGTGGGGAGCACAGCTGCTGCCGCAGGAAAAGCCGCCCGCCGAATTCGCTGGCGTGAGTCCTCGCGCCTCCACAGAGCCACTGGCGACATCCCTCGCGTGGAGCGCAACGCACTACCCCGGTGAGACGGGACCGTCATACCTCTTTGTGGCCCGTGACCGCGTGATCGCGAGCCCCGCTGGGGCGTATTCATACGACGGAGGAGAAACCTGGATCGAGGCGCCGAAGCGCGGGAGACAGGAGGGCGATTCCGGTCTTGGAGAGATCGCCGAGCACGGGGGACGGCTTGTATCCCTCGGTTCACGCCCGGCGGCCTCGTCCGGATCGGATGCCGATCGGCGCGCAGTGATCTGGACTTCGGACGACGGAGGTGAAAGTTGGTCACGAGCGCCGACCGACAGTGCGCCAGACGTCGTCGGCGACACCGCGGCGACCGACGCCGGCTTCGTCGTCATCGGAAGTCGTACTGATCCGTATCCATCCGAGGTATGGCGATCAGCGGACGGCCTCGATTGGCAGCGCGTCAACACCGAGGGGTTCGATAAGGCGATCGTCACCGGCTTGGCCTGGAATGGCGATGTCTTGGTTGCGGTCGGCGTCGTGGTGACGGATGACAGTTCGTCGACGTACGTCCCGATGGCGTGGTCGTCCACAGATGGCACAACGTGGGACGCGCACACGCTTGCGACACGCGGCGTTGTCTCAGCCCTCGCGATGACGGGCGGCGGCTTTATCGCCGCGGGGCCACTCGCCGATGGAACGCTGGGCGTCTGGCGTTCAACCGACGGCGTGAGCTGGTCGAGCGCAACATATTTCGACCATTGGGAGCGCGTCACGGGCCTGGCGGCTGGCCCGCTGGGCGTGGTCGTGGCCGGCCAGAGCGATGTCGAAGCCACCGGCGCGTGGAACAATCGGCTGCCATATGTGCACTCGCTCCTTGCGTTCATTCCGCCAAGCGGCGAAGCGACGGTTGAGGATGACCTTCCAAGTTGGCCGAACGCTCTTGCGGCACTCCCAGATCGGTTCTTGGCCGTTGCAGACGATTGCCCTCCGTACGCCGACTGCTTCGTCTCCCACTCGATGCTGATCGGGCGCCCGGCGACGCTCCCACCATCGCCGACATCGGCGGATCCAACGGCACACCCCACCGTCCGCCATTCGGCGGAGGAGCTGGTGGGCAGACTGAATGGCGACGCGCATCTCGAAGCAGGGTGCGCATGGGTCACCGATGAAAACGGCACCCGGTGGGAGGTCCGGTGGCCCGCGGGTTATGAGATCACGTTTCCCACGGGCGATCTTCCTGTGCTGCACGACCCAGCCGGGGCTCCGGTCGCACAGGCCGGCGATCAGCTCGTCCTCGAGGGCGGGCCAGACAGCGACACCGGCGGTTTCTGCATGGTGGCTGATCGCTTTTTCCTCGCGAAATCCATCCGCGCGGTTGTTGCTCCATAACGAACCGCTCCCGATCTAGCGGATGAGCAATCACCCTTGCTCCTGACACCGCGGGCTCGCCACCGAGAGGCCGATTCGGCGGGACTATGCTGCGGGAATGACGCGGGGTCCCGGCCGAGCATCGGATTCCGACCGCAGCAATCGATGGCAGACCGTCGCCTGGCTGGTCGGCCCCCTTGCCGTCGTGCTCATTCTCGCCTTCCTCGTGTTCCAGCCGTCGCTCGACCTGTTCGCATCGACGCCGTCGGCGGCCCTGACGCCAGTGCCGCTGCCGACCGCAACCCCGTTCCCGTCACCAGAGCTGAGCCCGGTCACGGCCGCATCGGTCCAGATCCGCGCCGTTCCGTTCGCACCCGGCGCCTTGGTCAATGATCTGGCAGTCGCGGGGACCCGCCTGGTCGCGGTCGGAGCCAAGAACGATCAACCCGCGGCGTGGTATTCCGACGACGGCGGAGAGACCTGGGCTGGTGCTGATGTCGCCGCCGACCCACCGCCGCGAAAAGGCGCCAAGATCGCGCTCCAGTCCGTGGCAGCCTTCGAGTCAACGCTGGCGGCCGTCGGGCAGTGGCAGCAGGCGAATGGCGACATCTTCGGTGCGGGGATCTGGACGTCGGTCGACTCTGGCGCGCACTGGTCGGAGGCTCCGCGCGATGCTGTTCCGCGGAACATCTATACCCTGGACAGTGGGGGCTTCGGGTTCCTGACCTCTTCCGGGGACGCGCGGCTCGTCGTCTCGACCGATGCCGTCTCCTGGGACGACCTTCCCTACAGTCCGATCCTCAACGGTGTCTATGCGACCGGCTTCGCGTCGAGGGGCGACCAGGTCGTCCTCATGGCCGATCGGCTCGACGAAAGCGCCGGCGCGATGCTCACGCCACCCGTGTTCTGGGTGTACCGAGCGGGAAGCGGCTGGACGACGGTCGACCGAGATACCGATGAAGGAGGACCGGCCAATCTGCGAACACTGGTGGCCGATGCGAGCGGGTACTACGCGGGCGGACTCGTCTACACGTCAGGCGATGATCCGCAATCGTCGCGGGCCGCCTTGTGGAGATCGGCGGACGGCACGAGCTGGCACCGGCTGCTCCTCAGCGGGGACGCGGGTCTTGCGGCGTTTCGCATCGCGCATGGATCCCTCGGGACCCTAGTCCTCGGCGGCGAACTCGGCGTGCTGCCCGCAACGATGTGGCTTGTGCCCGATGGAGACGAGCCCGCCATCCAAGAATACCGGATAGGCTGGGACATCCTGAGCCTGATCGGCTTCGGCGATCGGTTCGTCGCCTTCGCCCAGTGCGGCCTGGAAACCGAATCGGGATGCGACGGCTCGCAGGTGCTGATGATCAGCGCATCGGAAGCGCCATATGAGCCGCCGTCCTCTGTGGTGCCGTGAAGCTGCGAGTCCTCTCCGCCGACGACGTCACGAGCCTCCTCCCGATGCGCGACTGCATCGAGGTCATGGAGCGGGCGCTGGCAGCGTTCGCCCGCGGCCAGGTGGTGCAGCCGGTGCGGCTCATGACGCGGACTATGGACGAATCGGGCGTGCTGGCGCTCATGCCGGCATACGTCGGCGGCATCGGCTTCGGCTTCAAAGCCGTGACGGTCTTCCACGGCAACGACGAACGAGGCCTGCCGAGCCACCAGGGCATCATCACCCTGATCGACGCCGAAACCGGCACGCCGCTCGCGCTCATGGACGGCACGCGCATCACGGCCATGCGCACCGCGGCGGTCTCGGCGGTCGCGACCCGCCACCTCGCGCGGACCGATGCATCGGTCGCGACCATCATCGGCACCGGCGTCCAGGCACGCGCGCATGCGGAAGCGCTGGCCTGCGTGCGTGAGCTTTCTGAGATCCGGATCGTGGGACGGCGCCCCGAAGCGGCGCGCGCGCTGGCAACCGAGCTCGCCGATCACCTGCCGACGCGCGCATTCGACGACGCCGCGGCGGCGCTCGATGGCGCCGACATCGTCGCGACCGTCACCGCCTCGCCGGCGCCGGTCTTCGCGCCCGAGGCCATCGCTCCAGGAACGCACATCAACGCCGTCGGCGCCTACACCGCGACAACCCGCGAGGTGCCGTCCGAGACCGTCGCGGCGGCGCGGGTCTTCGTCGACGACCGCACGGCCGCGCTGTCCGAGGCGGGCGACCTCCTGCTGGCCATCGCCGACGGCGCGATCGACGAGTCGCATGTGGTCGGGACGCTCGGCGAGGTCCTCATCGGTCAGGTGCAAGGACGGACCGATGCGCAGCAGATCACCATCTTCGAGTCGCTCGGCCTGGGCCTCGAGGACATCGCGGCGGCATCGCATGTGTATGGGCGCGCGCTGGAAGACGGCATCGGTACCGACGTCGAGATCTGACGCGTTCGGTCGAGGGAATCCGAGCGCTCGGCCTGCAAGAATGCAGGCGCCTCCGCTGTTGTTGAGGGCGTGATGGGAGGGATCGCCCTGGCCAGACCCGAGCCCAAGGTCGACGCGTTCGCCGATGCGGTCGCCCCGCACTATCCCGCCCTGGTCCGCCGCCTGGCCGTCGTCGTCGGCGACGCGGATGCCGGCCTCGACCTGGCGCAGGAGACCTACCTGCGCGCCTTCCGCGCTTGGGACCGATTCGACGGCGCCGATGTCCGAGCCTGGCTGCACACCATCGGCTTGCGCCTGGCCTTCAACGAGCGTTCCCGCCGACGCCGATGGAGCGAGCTGCTCCGGTCTCGGCGTCCCGGCTCGAGCGACTGGGTCGCGCCGCGCGACCTCGACCTGCACGCAGCGCTGAGCGGACTGCGGCGGGAGCATCGGGCCGCGCTGCTGATGAACGTCGTCGACGGGTACACCCACGAGCAGATCGCCGGCATGCTCGACGTCGCGCCCGGCACGGTCGCGAGCTGGATCTCGCGCGCCAAGCAGCACCTGCGCGTGGCCCTGGAGGACACGACCGATGGATGACTTCGAGCGACGCCTCGCCTCGCGCCTTTCGGCGTATGAAGGCTCTGTCCCCGTGACCGATGCGCCAGCGCCTGCACCGCGGCGCGTGACGACAAGCTGGGCGTGGGCCGGCGTCGTCGCAGTGTTGGTCGCGGCGCTAGCAGTTGGGCTCGGCGGGGCGCGCCTCCTCTCCGGGGTCAGACCGCTTGGTGGCGCCCCGGTGACGACGCTCTCGTGGGCGACGTACCCGTTCGTCGATGACGCTTCTGTGAGCGAGCTCATGGCGATCGACGGTCGCCTTGTCGCCGTCGGCTCGACCGATGCCGGATCTCGCGACCGTGGCGAACCGGCGGCCTGGTACTCCGACGACGGCGGTCGCATGTGGACGCCCGCGACCGTCGAACAACCGCGGGCCCCCGCAGTCGGCTTTTCGCACGTTCTGGCGGCGGTGGCAGAGCACGATGGCGTGATGCTGGCGCTCGATGCCTACACCGTCGGGACCGCCTCCGGCGGCGATGGCGGCGCGGCCGACCAGCTCAAGGTGAGGACCGACGTGTGGACCTCGACCGACCATGGCATCACGTGGACGCTCGCGGCGCCGGTGCCTGGTTCGGGCGCCCACATCAGCGCCGGACGCGACGGGTTCATCGTCCTTGGAACGCTGGAAGGCGGGACGCTCGCTGGCTGGCGCTCGAAGGACGGCTCGACATGGGACGCTCTCACGCTGAACGGCATCGAGCCCGATGTATCCATCCACGACCTCGCCTTCAACGGCAGTAGCTTCATGGCGCTCGGCGTTCACATCACCAACGATCGAACCGGAGCTTCTGGCGGCTGGGTATCGACCGACGGCAGCTCATGGACCCCCATCGACGATGCGGGTGGGGTTATGGGGACTGGCGGCGCGATTTCGGCGGCGGGCAACGACTTCGTCGTCGGGGGCAGTCGATCCGAATCCGAGGATCCGGTCCACATCACTCCCGTCGTCTGGAGATCGAACGGTGTCGACAAATGGAGCGCCCAGGTCGTGAAACCGGCCTCGATTCCGGTCGCTGCGGCGACCGACGTCGTTTCGAACGATTTCGGCGAGCTTGTCCATCTGGTCTCAGGCGCACGTGTCCCTGCATCGGTCAAGTCCGACGAGCTCTGGTTCCTACCCGCGTCGCCGGCCGGTGCTCGGGAACAAGATGTCCCGCTCCCGGTAAGCGCAATCGCGGCAATGCCCGACCGCTTCGTCATCATCTCGCGCTGCGGGCCTCAACCACCCGCGTGTACGCCCACGGTTAGCGTCGGAACACCGGTCAGAGCCCGCGTTGCGTCGACCGATGCCTCGACGGCCGACTCGCCGTCACCCGTCGCCTCGGCGTCTGTGCGCACCGAGCCGACCCCATCGCCAACGCCGACTCCCGATGCAGCGTGGATCGCGACGCCGATCGGGCAGGCGGGCGGCATCACAGCGATGGTCGAATCGGGTCCCACGCTGACGGCCGTCGGTTGGGCGCAAAACGACATCGGCATGCCCGGGGGCGAGATGGTCTGGACGTCCGGCGACGGCTCGACCTGGTCGCAGGCTGGCCAGGTCACCGTCGACGGCCAGCCCACAAGCGGAGTGGTTCTGGCCAGCGCGGTCTGGGTCGGCTCCAGGTACGTCGTCGGTGGATATGGAGGCGTGGATCAGACGCTGCCGATCATCCTCACTTCGGACGATCGCACCCACTGGGCCGTCGCCGAGCTTCCCGGGGACCTGACGTGCGGACGGATCGATCGCTTGATGCAACAGGGTCCGCAGCTGATCGCCGTGGGCTTTGACTGCACCTCCAATCGGGCGCTGCTGCTCGCATCGGCAGACGGCGCTGTCTGGACCCGTGACGAGGACGGATTCGCCGACCTCGGCGGTGCAGAGCTGGGCGGCATCATCGACGTGGACGGAGACATGGTGGCGGTAGGGTCGGGGATCGGTCCGGACAGCCTGTCGAGTGCACGCGTGTGGCGGTCCTCTGCCGGCAAGGGTGAGGCAATCGCAGCACTCGGCCAAGGGCATGCGCGCGACATTGCAGCTCTGCAGGATCGACTCGTCGTTGTCGGCGATCTGGGTGACAGTGTTGTCTCGAAGCCTGCGATCTGGACCTCCAGCGACGGCGTCAGCTGGACCCTTGCCACGCTCTCCGATCGCTCAAACGGCACGCTGACGAGCGTGATCTCTACGGACCGCGGGTTCGTGGCGGTCGGCAGTGAGCAGAGGGCCGACGGATTCCAGGCTCCGATGCTCTACACCTCGCCCGACGGCACGCGCTGGGAGCGTGCGCAGATTGCCGGCTTCGGCCGCGGCTATCTGACGGGCGCCGTCGCCACGCGCTTTGGGCCGATCGTCTTCGGCATTTTGGAGGATGAAGCAGGAACATCTGCTCCGGTCTTCGTCACGCCCCATCGCTGAGTGCCGCGACACCGCCGGACGACCCACTTCCGCCATTCGCAACGCAATCAGCCACGAATGCCCGGGCCACCTCCCTCAGTATCGCGCCAAACCGCCGGG
>DASSTC010000031.1:0-12696 GCA_035708065.1 Candidatus Limnocylindria bacterium
GACCTGCTCCGTGCCGACCAGCGGGAGGCGGTAGAAGGCGCGCCAGTAGTCGGCGATGGCGTTCTGTGCGACCCGATACAGCCAGCTGGCGATCTGACCCTCCTCACGTCCGGTGTCGAGCTGCTCGACCGCGCGCATGAAGACCTGCGCGGTGATGTCCTCCGCATCCGGTCGGTTGCCGACACGAGCGTAGATGAACCGATAGATCGGCACGACGTGCGCGTCGTAGATCTCTTCGAAGCGGCCGCGCGGCGGGACGGCGGTATCGGTGGCCGGTCGGTCGTCGTGCGCTGCCATTGACCGATCCTACGTGCGCGGTTACGGGAACCGCGTCGCTACGGTCGTGGCCGCAGTGGGGCGAGGAGCGCCGCGACCTCCTCCAGGAAGAGGCGGTCGGTGTCGTCGAACGCCGCGAGGTCACTGCCGTCGATGTCGATCTCGCCGACGACCTCGCCACCGTCGAAGATCGGCACCACGATCTCGGAGCGCGTGGTGGTGAAGCAGGCCAGGTAGCGCGGGTCGGCGTTGACGTCGTCGATGATCTCGGTCTGCCCCGTTGCAGCCGCCGCGCCGCAGATGCCGGTGCCGATCGGGATGCGGGTGTGCTCGGTCGCCTCCGGACCGATCCACGGGCCGAGCACGAGGTCGGTGCCATCGACCCAGTAGATGCCGATCCAGTCGTAGTGCCCGAATCGGTCATGAAGCACCTCGACGGCGCGCTGCGCGGCTGCCTCCGGACCGGGTGCCTCGGCGACCTCCTGGCGAACGATGTTCAGCGCGTCACCGTGCTCGACCGGGCGCTCCTCGGTGACGGCGTGGCTCATGGCACTACTGGTCCGCCACCCAGCGCTCCGCCCAGCGGTCGATGTCGACGATGGCCCGGCGCAGGTCGGCGCCCTTCTCGGTCAGCGAGTACTCGACCCATGGCGGCAGGTTCGACACGCAGCGGCGGTCGATCAACCCCTCGTCCTCGAGCAGCTTCAGGCGCTGCGAGAGCGTCGCCGAGTTCGCGCCGCCGAGCGAGTCCTGCAGCTGGCAGAAGCGCTGTGTCTCCGCGCCGAGCGAGCGGATGATGCGCAGCACCCACTTCTGGCCGAGCACGTTGAGCGCCGCGGTGGCGGCGCATTCGGCACGCTGCGCGGCCGCACGCCGCTCGGCCCGGGAACGCGAGGTGGTCGGCGACGGGCGGGACGGCTGCGTGGCAGACGCGCGGGGCGTCTGCTGGAGTCCGGCGTCCATCAGGCGCCGGACGATAGCACCGGCCCTATCGAGGGTCAACAGACCGATGCCCGCGCGGCAGGAAGGCCGGTTCGCGCGGCGTGTCATGCGTCGGGGGACATGCAACCCGGCGCCAGCGCGCCCTCGCGTCGGATTGCATGCACCCGGCGCATGCGCGACCCGCGACCCGCGGGCTACTGCACCGTGATCGTCATGTTCATCGACGAGTGGATCAGGCAGGTGACGTTGTACGTGCCCGCGGTGTCGAACGTGAAGCTGTCGCTGGCGCCCGGGTCGAGCTGCAGGTCGAAGCGCGCGCCATCGGCCTTCTTGCCGTCCTTGCCCTCGGTAGCGGTGTGCTTGGTGCTGTCGTTGTTGGTGAACGTCACCTTCGTGCCGACCGGAACCGTCAGCGTGGTCGGCGAGAACGCGAAGTTCTGCAGCGAGACGGTCTGATCGCCGCTGGCCGCGCCCCCGCTGCCGGTCGCTGCTGACGGCGTCGTGGCCGGCGGCGTCGCGGCGCCGGTGGTCGGAGTCGCCGAGCTGCCGCCACTGCAGGCGGCGAGGACGAGCATCAGGCTGGCGGCGAGGACGACAACGGGGACGGGCGTGCGGCGAATGGCATCGGTCTGGTGCATGAGACGGGTGACTCCTGTGCCAGGGCGGGGTTGATGTTTCTCCCGTCATCGGTACGCGTCCGGTTTCGCCCGCCATGGTCGCCGAGTGCGCACACGTCGTCTCCATGTGCGTTAACGGTGTCCGCGCCGGATCCCGGGCCGCAGTTCCGCCTCGGCCACGCTCGGATGAGGCGGCCGACCGGCCTCGACGGACGTCGTGACTCGGATAACGCGCACCAGGACGACACCTGCGCTTCGGTACTTGGGACGCCGGCGGGCGCGAGCTGCAGCGAGGCCGCGCAGATTTGACGCACCATCGGGCAGGCCGCATAGTGGCCGGACCCACTTTTCGTGCCTCGCGCGTCGAGCATGCCGCAGACCACCATCTACGTCGCGCCCCGCCTCTCGGGTGCGCCCGACAACTCGCTCCCGGCCGTTTCCACGCTCGAGCTGGCGCGCCTCTTCGGACGGTCCGCCGCTCTGGCCGGTGTCTCGCTGCGCGTCGAGACCGGGCGAATCGTCGGGCTGCTCGGCGCGAACGGCGCGGGCAAGACCACGCTGCTCCGCATCCTGGCGACGGCCATCCGCCCGAGCTTCGGCAGCGCGCAGGTCGACGGGCTGGATGTCGCCCGCGACGGCGACGTGGTGCGCAGCCGGATCGCCTACCTGTCCCACGCCAACGGCCTGTACGACGACCTGACCGCGGCCGAGAACCTGCGCTTCGCCGCGCGGCTGCTCGACGTGCCATCGCCGGAGGTGGAGCCCCGCATCCGGGCGGCCCTCGCCGATGTCGGCCTGCGGCTCGCCGCGGACCAGCGCGTCTCCGGCTTCAGCGCCGGGATGCGCAAGCGCCTGGCGCTCGGCCGGCTGCTCCTCTCCCCCCATAGCGTGGTGCTGCTCGACGAGCCGCACGCGGCGCTCGACGAGGAGGGGATGCGCCTGGTCGACGAACTGATCGGTCGCTGGCGCGAGGCCGGGATCACCGTGGTCGTCGCCTCGCATGCGATCGATCGCCTCGCGCCCCTGCTCGACGGCAGCGTGCGCCTGGACGCGGGCCTCATCGCGGCCATCGAGGGCGACGGTGTCTCGCACAACACGGCCCCCAACCCATTCGTCACGCCGGTCACGCTCGGAGCCGCCCGATGACGCTGCCACGCACCGCATGGGTGGCGCTGACCATCGCGCGCAAGGACGCGCTGGCCGAGCTGCGCGGCAAGCACGCCACGACCTCGACGCTGTTCTTCGCCGCGGTCGTCCTGCTCCTGTTCGGCTTCGCCCTCGGCCCCGACACCCGTCGCCTGCAGGAGGCCGCGCCGGGCCTGCTCTGGCTCGCGATCGTCTTCGCCGGGCTGCTGGCCGTCGGCCGCCTGCACCTTATTGAGACCGATGACGGCGCACTCGAGCAGCTCGCCCTCTACCCGATCGACCGCCGCGCGATCTATGCCGGCAAGGCGGTCTCCGGTCTCGCCGCGATGCTCATCCTGGGGATCGTGCTGCTCGGCGTGGTGGCGATCCTGTACGGCATCGACCTCGCCGGCGCGTGGCCGGCGCTGGTGCTGACACTCGGGCTCGGCTGCATCGGCTTCGCGGCCGTGGGAACCTTCTACGCCGGCGTAACGGTCCGGATGCGCGCCCGCGAGGTGATGCTGCCGTTGCTCATGCTGCCGGTCATCGCCCCGCTGCTGCTCGCCGCGGTGAAGGCCACCGCCGCGGCCCTGGGCGGCGACCCGTTCGGCGAGCTCGCCGCCTGGCTGCAGCTGCTGGCCGGCTACGACATCATCATGATCATCGCCGCAGCCGCAACCTACGGCTTCCTGTTGGAGGAATAGACCGATGAAGACGCGCGTCCTGGGAATCATCGGTCTGCTGGCGGTCATCGCCGCCGCCATCTTCGGCCTGTTCGTCGTGCCGCCCGATGCCAACCAGGGCGATGCCCAGCGAATCATGTACGTGCACGTCGCATCGGCCTGGCTGGCCTACCTGTCGTTCGGCGTCACCGCGCTGGCCGGCCTCCTCTACCTGTGGAAGCGGGACCTGCGCTTCGATGCAGTCGCGCTTGCCGGTGCCGAGGTCGGCGTGATGTTCACCGCCTTCGCCATCTGGGGCGGCATGATGTGGGGCAAGCCGGTGTGGGGCACGTTCTGGCAGTGGGAGGACCCGCGGCTCACCACCACCGCGCTGCTGCTGGCGCTGTACGTCGGCTACCTGCTGCTTCGACATCTGACGGATGACCCGATGCGCCGCGCGACGCGCGCGGCGATTGTCGGCATCGTCGCCGCGATCGACATCCCGATCGTCCACTTCAGCGTCATCTGGTGGCGTGGCCTGCACCAGACCGCCACGTTCGCCGACCCGACGAAGATCCTGCACCCCTCGGCGCCGGGCCTGTTCGTGCTCGCCCTGATGGGCATGCTCACCGCGTTCACCCTGGTTTGGGGCTACCTGATGATCCGGCGCTACCAGCTGGCGCGCATCGCCTGGCAGATCGAGGAGCACGGCAGGCTGGGTCGCATCACCGCCGCCCGGCGCGCGGCCGTCGAGCGGGCCGCCCCGCCTCCGCCGAGCGCTGCCCCGGGCGTCGTCGACGGGCGGGTCGAGGAGGCCGGTTCGTGAGCAACCTCATCTTCATCGTCGCCGGCTACGGCGTGATCCTGGGCGGCCTGGCGGTCTACGCCGTGATGCTGCGCCGCCGCCTTCGCGCGGCGCGCGACGAGTCGCTGCGCATCCGCCGTGACGCCGAAGCCGCCGCGGTCGAGGACCGCCCGCGGCCATGACCGTTGCCCGGCCGGTCGATCCGCCGCTGCCACGGCGCCGGCGCCGCTGGGGGCTGGTCGCCGCGGTGGCGATCGTCCTGGCGGTGATCGGCTACTTCGCGTTCAGCAGCATCGGCGAGGCGCTGGTCTACTACCAGACGCCGACCGAGCTCATGGCTCGTGGCGATGCAGCGTACGGGCAGCCCGTGCGGCTGGGCGGGTTGGTGAAGGCGGGCACCATCCAGCGCGGCGCGGACAGCGCGGACATCACGTTCGTCGTCACCGACCAGACGACCGACGTGACGGTCCACAGCGACGTGCTGCCGCCGACCTCGTTCCGCGAGAACTCCGGTGCGGTGGTCGAGGGCACGCTCCAGCGCGACGGCGTCTTCGAGGCGAGCCAGGTGCTCGTGAAGCACGACGAGAACTACGTCGCGCCGACCGGTTCGGCGGTGCCGAGTCACGTGGCGCCGTGACCGTCTGCGCATCAGCCCGTTTCACCAGTTGGCTGCGCATGCCACCATGCCAGCGCCCCCAACGCGCCGCGCAGCGCTGATGCTGCCCACGCTCGGACACGTCGCGATCGTCATCGGGCTGGCCGCCTGCGTGTTCGCCGCCTTCGCCTTCGTTGCGGGTGCCCGTCGCGGCGACGCCGGCCTGCTCGCCGCGGGCCGCCAGGCGATCTACGCGGCGTTCGGCCTGGCCCTGATCGCCAGCCTGGCGATGGTCGTCTCGCTGCTGACTCACGACTTCAGCGTCGAGTACGTTGCGCGCAACAACGCGACGACCACGCCACCGTTCTACTCGATCATCTCGCTGTGGGCCGCGCTCGAGGGCTCGATCCTGTTCTGGACGCTGCTGGCGCTCGGCTGGGCGGGGCTCGTGATGTATCGGTACCGTGATCGTCACCCCGCGCTGATGCCATGGGTCGGCATGACCGTCGCGCTGGTCGGGGTCTTCCTGTTCAGCGTCATGGTCTGGCCGGGCAACCCGTTCACCCAGATCTCGCCCGCGCCGGCCGAGGGCAACGGGCCGAACGCGCTGCTGCAGAACCATCCGTTCATGGGACTCCACCCGCCGCTGCTGTACATCGGCTACACCGGGCTGATGCTGCCCTTCGCCTTCGGCATCGCGGCGCTCATCACGCGGCGCACCGACGAGGCGTGGCTGGCGGTGGTGCGGCGCTGGACGATCGTGCCGTGGATCTTCCTCTCCTGCGGCATCGTGGCGGGCGCGTGGTGGAGCTACGAGGTGCTCGGCTGGGGCGGCTACTGGGCGTGGGACCCGGTCGAGAACGCCGCGCTGCTGCCGTGGCTGACGGCCACCGCCTTCATCCACTCGTCGATGGTCGCCGAGCGG
The DNA here is from genome assembly GCA_035708065.1 of Candidatus Limnocylindria bacterium. Lineage (GTDB taxonomy): Bacteria > Chloroflexota > Limnocylindria > QHBO01 > QHBO01 > JAICUY01. The sequence goes on from DASSTC010000031.1 coordinate 5,948, forward strand.
CGCGGCACGCTGAAGGTGTGGAGCACGGGCTTGGTCATCGCCACCTTCGTGCTGACGATCCTGGGCACGTTCCTGACCCGGTCGGGGATCGTGCAGAGCGTCCACTCGTTCACCCAGTCGGCGATCGGGCCGTGGTTCCTGGGTGCGATCGTCATCGCGCTGACCGCCTCGCTGGGCCTGCTGCTGTGGCGCATCCCCGACCTGCGTGACCGGGACGCGCCGCCGAACGCGGTGAGCCGCGAATCGGCCTTCCTGTTCAACAACGTGCTGTTCCTGGGCCTCACGTTCGTCGTGCTGTTCGGCACGCTGATGCCGCTCATCTTCCAGGCGTTCGGCGGCGACCGGATCAGCGTCGGCACGCCGTACTACAACGGGCTGAACGTGCCGATCTTCGCGGCGCTGCTGTTCCTGATGGGCGTCGGCCCGGCACTGCCCTGGGGACGAGCCTCGTGGCGCAGCGTTCGCGAGCGCTTCGCCCTGCCGCTGATCCTGGGCGTCGCGGCCACCGTCCTCGCCCTGGCGCTCGGCATGCGCCAGGTCGCGCCGCTGGCGACGCTCGGCCTGGCGGTCTTCGTCGGAGCGGTCATGGCCGACGAGATCGTGCGCGGCGCTCGCGCTCGCGGACGCACCCGCAACGAGGCGCCCCCCACCGCCGCCTGGCGCCTCGCCACCCGCAACCGGCGCCGATACGGCGGCTACGTCGCGCACTTCGGCGTGCTGATCATGGCCATCGCCGTGGCGATCAGCTCGACCATGGCCCAGTCCACCACCGCGACGCTGGCCCCCGGCCAATCCGCCAGCCTCCGCGGCTACACGCTGACCAACGACCGGCTGGTGGTCGAGCCGCTCCCCGAGGACCCGCGCGTGACCGAGACGCGCGCCGAGATGTCGTTCGCCGGCCCGCAGTCGGGGACGCTCGCGACGGCGCTGCGCGACTATCCCAACTCGAGCACGGCCATCGCCACCCCGGCGGTGCGCACAGCTCTCGGCGAGGACCTGTACGTGACGCTCCTCGCCTCCGACGCGAAGACCGGCAGCGTCACCGTGCGCATCTTCGTCAACCCGATGGTGGTCTGGATCTGGGTCGGCGGCTTCATCCTGGCTCTCGGCGCGGCGTTTGCCATCTGGCCGGATCCCCGGCGCGTGCCGGTCACCGCTCCTGCGCCGTCGCCTGCGGCGTCGCCCGCGCGGCTGCCCGCCGAAGGCTCCTAAGACCGATGCGACGCCTGCGCTGGCTCATCCTGCCGTTGGCGGTCATCCCGCTGAGCTGGGTGTTGCTCACCGGCTTCAGCGTGAACCCCAACGAGGTTCCGTCGGCGCTCATCGGCAAACCGATGCCCACGTTCACCCTGCGCACCCTCTCCGGTTCGACACTCTCCTCCGCGGACCTCGCCGGCCGGCCGGTGATGGTCAACTTCTGGGCGAGCTGGTGCGGTCCCTGCGTCCAGGAGCACGCCGTCCTGCTGGACGCGCAGCGCCGCTACGGCGACCGCCTGGCCATCGTCGGCGTGATCTACCAGGACTCGACCGATGCCGCCCGTTCCTTTCTGGATCACCACGGTGACGGCGGCTACCCCGACCTGCTCGACGAGGGCAGCCGCCTGGCGCTCGATTTCGGCGTGACCGGGCCGCCGGAGACCTACTTCGTCGATGCGATGGGCATCGTCCGCGCCAAGCAGTGGGGACCGCTCGATACCGCCGCGCTCGAGTCGAAGCTGGCGAAGATCGGGGTGAGCGGATGAGCCGCTGGCTGGTGCCGGTCGGCGTGGCCGCGGTGCTCGCACTGGCGGGGGTCGCGCTCGTCAACGGCCTCGGGGTTGCGGCCCCGACACGTGCCGAGCAGGCGCAGCGGCTTGCCGCCGAGCTGCGCTGCCCGGACTGTGCAGGCCTGTCGGTCGCCGAGTCGACCTCGGCGTCGGCCGCCGCTATCCGCGCTGAGATCGACGCCCAGCTCGCCGCCGGATCCACGGCCGACCAGGTGCGACGCCACTTCGTCGAGCGCTACGGCGAGTGGATCCTGCTCAGCCCGAGCGCGCCGGTCGCCTGGCTGCTGCCGGTCCTCGCCGTGCTGGCGGGACTGCTTGGACTCACCATCTGGCTGGTACGGCGCCGCGCCCCGCGCGCTGCGCCGGCCGCGTCGCCGAGCGCCATCGACCTCCAGCGCGTCCGCGACGAGGCCGAGGCGCTGGATGCCTGACCTGCTGCTGCAGCTCGCCCTGCTGCTCGTCCTCGGCGGCCTCGTGGCACTGTTCGTGGCCGCCCCGCTCGTCCGCCGGCCGCCGGCCACCGTCGCCGACGATCGCGAGACGCTGGAGCTGCGTCATCGCGTCGCGATCGAGGCGCTGCGCGACGTCGAAGCCGATCGGCGCGCCGGATCGCTCGACGACGCGACGTATGCCGACCAGCGCGCCGAGGCGGAGGTCCGCGCCGCGCAGACGCTTGCCGAGCTGGATACCGCCGGCGCTGCGACCGAGGAGCTCCATGCGGTGGGTCGCGGCTGGCGGCCGGCGGCGATCGCCGGTGGCCTCCTCGCGGTCGTGCTGGTCGGCGGATTCCTGGTGCCGCCACCGATCGGCCTCGCCAACCAGACGATCGACACGCGGCAGCGGGCCATCGACTCGGCACTCGACCGGCTGCGGGCCAACCCGCGCGACGCGCAGGCGTTCTCCGACCTGGCGAACGCGTACACCGCCGGCGACACGTACGCCGACATGCAGCGCGGCGCAGCGGCGCTCATCGGGCTCATCGCGCTCGAGCCGGAGAACGAGAGCGCCTACCAGCGCCTGATCAGCACCTACATCCGGGTCCAGGACTGGAAGGACGCATCGGCCGCCACCGATTCGTACGCCAAGCTCGCCCCGGACTCGCCCGACGTGCCGTTCTTCCGCGGCCTCATCGCACGCGGGCAGGGCGACGGCGCTGAAGCGAACCGCCAGTTCCAGGCCTTCATCGACGCCGCGCCGGACGACCCTCGCGTGCCGATGGTCCGCGCGCTGCTCGACGGCAGCTAGCGATCCGGGTCCGCGACGCGCTCGAGCGTCGCGCGCAGCTGGTCCAGCTCGTCGGCGGGGATGCGATCCAAGAAGTGCTCGGTCACACCACGGAGATGGGTCGGGGATGCGCTGCGCAGCCGCTGCCGGCCGGCATCGGTCAGCATCGCCCACTGGCCGCGCCGGTCGGACTCGCAGCTGACCCGCTCGACCAGGCCGCCGGACTCCAGGCGATCGACCAGCCGGGTGACCCCGCTGCGCGACAGCAGGACGCGGTCGGCGAGCTCGCTCATGCGCAGCCGGTGCTCGTCTGCGCGTGCCAGCTGGACGAGGACGTCGTAATCGGCCAGCGCCATCGACTCCTCGGCCTGGAGCTCGCGCTCGAGCTCGCGTGTGAGCTGCGCATGCGCGCGCAGGAACGCGCGCCAGGCGCCGAGGCGAACGTCGTCGGGGGCTGCTGCACCGGTCTTCATCGGTCTAACCATACCGCGTTTCGAACATGCTTGCATATGCAACTACTATGCGATATAGTTGCGCCTGCAACGAACACTTGCGCCGATGCGGCGCCCACAGGAGACAGACGACCATGACCTGGCAGATCGACCTCGCGCACAGCAACGTCACGCTGGCGGTGAAGCACATGATGGTGACGACGGTGCGCGGCACGCTGGCGATCGCCGACGGGACGCTCGACATCGACGAGGAGCATCCGGAGCGCTCGACCGTCGAGGTCCGGCTTGACGCCGCTTCGATCAACACCGGCCTGGAAGCCCGCGACGCGCACCTGCGCTCGGCGGACTTCCTCGACGCGCAGACCTTCCCATACCTGACATTCCGCAGCACGGCGATCGAGAAGCATCGGGACGATCATCGTCTGCACGGCGAGCTCACGATCCGCGACGTCACCCGGCCGGTGACGCTCGATCTGGAGTTCGGCGGCGTCGTGCCGAACCTGCAGGGTGGCCGGCGCGCGGCGTTCAACGCGACGACGAAGATCAACCGCGAGGACTTCGGGCTGACCTGGAACGTCGCCCTCGAGCAGGGCGGCTGGCTGGTCGGCAAGGAGATCAAGGTCGAGATCGACATCGCCGCGCTCGACCAAGTCGAGCAGGTCGGGCAGGTGGAGCAGGAAGCCGCCGAGTCGGCTGCCTGACGCGCTATGGGAGGCCGGTGTCGAAGCCGGCCGCTGCTCGAAGCGAGCCGCTCGTCGAAGCCGGCGGCTCGTCGCGTGCCTCTGGACTCCGCAACTGACGCCTGAGTGACTGCCAACTCCGCAGCGCCTGGCCGCCCTGCCTCCCGACTGCTCCGATCTCGCGTGGGCGGGCGCTAAGTGACTCGGTGACGGCTCGGGGCGCAGCACTCGGGCTCAGGCGGGATTCGAAATAGGTCATCACAGCCGGACGTAACGTTCTTATCCGGGACAAACGCACACTCGGGGGACGACAAGCGTCGACACCAGCCCCCGCGCCCTTCAGCGCATCAACCAGGGCGGAGATCAAGTCGGCGTCCACGGCGTCGCCGACGAACTGGCCGAGCACGGGCCCCGTACGCTGCGGTGAAGCACACGGCCTCCAACCGACGTACGACTATGGCAGTCATGTCAGCCAGCGCCCGTCGACGGACCCCCGCCCTTCGGTTGGATCGGACGTAGTTCGGCGACGGTTTGACAACCGGGAAGGTACTATTCAACCGCCGGTCACTCTAGTGATCCCGATGTGTTGGAGGTAATTTCCGTGCGACTGACTGTCCGCATCGCGCTTGGTTTTGCCTTACTAGTGACCATCCTGATACCGCAACATGCTGGGGCCGCTGTATTGGAATTACCGACATGCCAATCACGGCAGTACACCTTCAACTACACGACGAGCAACGGAGTCGGCTGGTACAAGATCAAGATCAATGTCCGGGGCTGCGCCTACGCGTCAACATCTTCTATGAGCATCGGGACCGTCACCGCAACCTGGAACCAGGGCTCAGGTTTCGCAAGTAGTGTCCAGAAGGGTGCATTCCGGATCGGCACCTTCGAGTGGGAAGCGTGGGTGAACGCGTCCTACCCGTCGGCATTCCTCGTATCCGCGCAAACGCTCTACCCTCGGATCATCTACAACGACGGCAATTGGTCTTGCTACGATGGGGCAGGGCTAATGCATACCTGTCTCTATTCAATCACCGGTAACTAATCCGTGGCGGACGCGCGATCGTTCGACCGCAGCGTCCGCCATTCGTCTGACGCTGCTCCTCTCCATCGCTCTGATCACACCGTCCTATCGTGCTGGCAGCAATCAAGGCGGCGCGGGATGTCGTCAACGGAGACGTAGTTCACAAATGAGGAGTCTCTGCAGTGTTCGCGTTATCGAAGCTCGAACCGCGCAAGGGGCTCCCATGGCACCCTAGAGCCATGATTGGCCTGCTCGGGTCGGGACTTGTTGGTGGCGGATCCCGATCAAGGTCTGAGGTTTCCCGGGGCCATCAGAGCCTGGGGTACCTGCAGCAGGAAGGAAACAAAGGCCAGCGTGCTGGGACCCGTACTAGGAAGACAATTCAGCGGAGCGCCACCGCGACAAGGGGCGCCGAGGATCTACTAGCGGCACATGCGCATCTAAGCGCGGTCGCTACACTCCCAGAACGAGCCGCAGCAGGAATGAGGCGACGGCCGCAGCTATTGCCGCAGCCGGGATTGTTAGGACCCACGCAACAACTATCGATCGCGCGACTCCCCACCGCACCGCCGAGAGCCGGCCCGTTGCACCAACGCCCATGATGGCCGACGAGATGACGTGCGTCGTGCTCACAGGCATCCCGAAGTGAGATGCACCGAAGATGATGGTCGCAGCGGTGGTTTCGGCGGCGAAGCCGTGAACCGGGTCAAGTTTCACGACTCTCGTCCCCATCGTTCGAATGATTCGCCAGCCGCCGACCGCCGTTCCGAGCGAAATGGCCGTGGCGGCCAGCAGAATCACCCAGATCGGCGGGTGGGGGTTCGTCGTGACGCCTGCCGCGACGAGCGAGAGGGTCATGATGCCCATCGTCTTCTGCGCGTCATTGCTGCCGTGGCTGAATGCCATGTAGGCGGCCGACAGCACTTGGAGCCGTCGAAATCGACCGTTCATGATCCGCGGATGTGCACGCCGGAATAGGTTCAGCAGTAGCACCATCAGCGCGAAGCCGATGAGGAAGCCGAGGACCGGTGAACTGACCAACGGCACGAGCACCTTGCCAACGATGCCGTCGATCTTCCACGTACCGAGCCCAGACGCGACGGCGCTCGATCCGAGCAGGCCGCCGATGAGCGCATGGCTGCTCGACGAAGGGATTCCGAGCCGCCACGTCAGCAGGTTCCATGCAATCGCGCCAATGAGCGCTCCTGCGACAACGACCTGGCTTTCGGTTTGCACGAGCCCGCCGCTGATCGTCGTCGCCACGGCGGTTCCGGTCAGTGCACCGACGAAGTTGGCGATCGCGCTCATGACGATCGCGAATTGCGGCCTCAGCGCACGCGTCGACACCGAGGTGGCGATCGCGTTGGCGGTGTCGTGGAAGCCGTTGATGTAGTCGAAGACCACGGCCAACGCAAAGACCGCGATCAGGATCAGCGTAACGTTGTCGATCACTGGCTAGGCGTGCTTGACCACGATGCGCTCGATGACGTTGGCGGCGTCCTCGCAGGCGTCGATCGCCTCTTCGAGCAGGCTGTAGACGTCCTTCCACTTGATGATGTCGACGGCGTTCGTGCCGTTGTTGAACAGCTCGGCGATGGCG
>DASSTC010000032.1:0-55661 GCA_035708065.1 Candidatus Limnocylindria bacterium
GGTCTTCGAGTCCGCGGCGATCGACGGCGCCAGCCCGGTGACCGCCTTCTTCCGCCTGGCGATTCCCATGAGCGTGCCGGCGATCGCTGCGCTGGCCATCTTCCAGTTCCTGTTCGTGTGGAACGATCTGCTGGTGGCCCTCATCTTCATCGGGCCGAACATCGGCAACCAGCCACTGACCCAGACGATCGCCGGGCTGGTCAACTCGCTGGGCGGCGGCTGGCAGCTGCTCGGCGCGGCGGCGTTCATCAGCATGGCGCTGCCGCTGGTCGTGTTCTTCAGCCTGCAGCGCTACTTCGTGCGCGGCATCGTCGGCGGCTCCGTCAAGGGCTGATCGCCTCCGCGGCGCACATCACCAGGGCCGGGCTCGTGCGCGAGCCCGGCTCTCGGCTCCCTCAGCCGGTGAACCAGCGTGCGGCCTCGCCGGTTGGCTCGTCGCCCTCTTCCTGCTCGACCTGCTCGGCGGTGGTGCCCTCGCGCTCTGCCTCCACCTCGTCCTCGTACGGCTCGCCCTGCGAGCCGGTGTAGCGGTTCTCGCTGCCGCCAGGCGTCGGCGAGATCGGCTCGTCGCTCTCGGATCCCTCGTTCATCGGTTCACCTCTGCTGCTCGCGAGTTGGCGAGCCAGCAGTGCAGACGGCGCGCCACGCGACGCGGGCATCGGTCAACCCATGCGGGTCAGGATCTGCTCCCGGTCGAAGGCCCACGACCCGATCAGCAGCACCACGCCGATCAGCCCGGCGACGAGCAGGTTCCCGATCATCACCTGCTGCATGTTGAACGTGGCCTGGCCGCCGAAGAACTGCGCCACCGCCACGGCGATGATGGGAATGACCACGAACCCACCGATCTGCTGCCCGGTGCGCGGATCATTGACCCGGGAGCTGACCACGATGCCGAGCAGCACGCTGAAGATGCAGATCAGCGGCACGAGGGTCACCATCGCGACCAGCCAGACCTCGCTGAACACCAGCCGGGTCAATCGTGGATCGGCCAGCGCGCCGTTCACGAGGCCGTAGAGGATGAAGACGCCCCACGTTGCGGTCACCGCCGGAAGCGCCGCCGCCAGCGTCTTGCCGGCCAGGAGCTCGGGCACCTCCATGGGTGAGGCGAGCTGCGGCTCCAGCGAGCGGGCGACCTTCTCGCCGATGATCGACTGCGTGGCGATCGCCATCGGCACCATGGCCGGGATGAGGAGGAAGTAGGCCATGAAGTTCGTGACGATGAACCCCTGTGCCGCGAGCTTCGCGGGCAGGTCCGGGAAGTTGGCGATGTACTGCTGGATCTGGCCGAGCTGCTTCGGATCGAGGTCGTTCGCCTGGATGAACGCGACCAGGCCGGTCGGGATCGCGGCGAAGACGAGCGCCGGCAGCCACACCGCGCCGAGCAGCAGCCGGTTGCTGAGCAGGTCGCGCCACTCCTTGACGAAGACGGCCCACACATAGCCGGGTCGCATCAGTTAGCCCCTCCCCCATCGGCCGATGCATCACGCTCGCCCACCTCGCCGACCAGGGCGAGGTACACCTCCTCGAGCGAGGCCGACTCCTCGCGAACCGTGACGATGCGCGCACCGTCGCCGACCAGCGCGCTGACCAGGTCCGGGTTGTCGCCGGCGGGCTCGCGCACCTCGACGAGCAGGACGTGGTCGTTCGCCTGGGCGCCGAGCACGAACGGCAGCCCCGAGAGCGTGGTCAGGAACGACGCCGCGTCCCGCGCGCCACCGAGCTCGACGCGGGTCGTGGCGCCGCGTCCGTTCCGTCGCAGCCCGGCCGGCGTATCAACTCGCAGCAGGGTGCCGCGCATGACGCCGATCCGATCGCAGAGCCGCTCTGCCTCGTCGAGGTTGTGGGTGCAGATCACGATCGAGCGGCCGAGCCCGCGCAGGTCGGCGACGAAGTCGCGCACCGTCTTGGCGGCCGACGGATCGAGCCCCGACGTCGGCTCGTCGAGGTAGATCACCTCCGGCTCGTGGAGCAGGGCGCGCGCGATGGCGATCTTCTGGCGCATCCCCTTGCTGAAACCGCCGACCCGCCGATTGGCGACGGCGCTCATGCCCACCACGCCGAGGTAGCGATCGACGGCATGCCGCAGCTTGCCGCCGGACAGGCCGTACAGCCGTCCGTAATAGGCCAGGTTCTGCCGCGCGGTGAGCTTCTCGTGCAGGCCGGGGCTCTCGGTCAGGATGCCACTGATGCGCCGAATCGCCTGCGTATCACTCCCCAGCCGATGCCCGTTGACCGTCGCCGTTCCACGGCTTGGCGCGATCAGTCCGGCGAGCATGCGCACCGTCGTCGTCTTGCCGGCGCCGTTCGGGCCGAGCAGACCGAAGATCTCGCCGTCGCCGACACGAAAGCTCAAATCGTGAACGGCAGTCAGGCTGCCGAAGCGCTTCCCGAGGGAATCGACGACGATCATGGGCGGGAAGAGAGACGAAGACGGGGGTGGATCGGCTGGGGCAGCATGTGGTCAGTCGAATCCTACCGAACAACCCGCGCAGGCGCCCATCGGTACGTTCGTGTCCTGCGTCTGAACGACATCCGCCCGACGCCAGCGGCATACCATCGACCGATGCGCGAGAGGACCCTTGATACCCGCCGCCCGTACGAAGGCCGCCTCATCTCCCTGCGCGTCGACGACGTCGAGCTGGAGAGCGGACGCCAGACGAGCCGCGAGGTCGTCGAGCATCCCGGCGCCGTGGCGATGCTCGCCTGGGACGGGGCGCGCATCGGCCTCGTCCGCCAGTGGCGCCACGCGGCCGGTGCCGAGCTGCTCGAGATTCCGGCCGGAACGATGGAAGCCGGTGAGCAGCCGCTCGCGACGGCGAAGCGCGAGCTCGCCGAGGAGCTCGGCATCGCGGCGCGCGACTGGATCGCCGGCCCCGCCTTCTTCACCGCGCCAGGCTTCTGCACCGAGTACCTGTCGCTGTTCCTGGCGACCGATCTTGCGCCCGCCGATGCGGAGGCCGAGCCGGACGAAGAAGGACTCTCGGTCAGCTGGCTTGCGATGAACGAGGCGCTGGACGCGATCGACGATGGCCGCATCCGCGACGCCAAGTCGATCGCCGGCATCCTCTGGCTGGCGCGACGCATCGCTCTCGGCTGATCGTCGGATGTGGACCTTCGTCTTGGCGCCATGGGAGCTCGCCTTTCGCTCGGCGCTGATCTATCTCGCCCTCATCGTCGTGCTGCGCCTTTTCGGCAAGCGCGAAGTCGGCCAGTTCACGCTCTTCGACCTCGTGCTCATCCTGCTGGTGGCGAATGCCGTGCAGCCGGCAATGACCGGCCCGGATACCTCGCTGGCCGGCGGCCTGGTCATCATCCTGACCCTCGTCCTGGTGAACCGTGGCGTCGCGCTCGCCCGCTCGCGCATCCCGATCGTCGACCGGCTGCTCGAGGCGCAGCCGACGGTGCTGGCGCGTGACGGCGCCTGGCTGCCCGATGCCCTCGAGCGCGAGGACCTCGAGCTTCAGGACTGCGAGATGGCGCTGCGGGAGCATGGCATCGGCGACGTGAGCGAGGTCGCCCTGGCGATGCTCGAATCGGACGGCACGATCAGCGTCGTGCCGCGGGATCAGTCGAGCACCGGCCGCGGACGGCGGCGCCGCCGGATGAGGCTCATCCGGCGGCCCTGAGCTGGCACCCGTCGTGCGAACGCGCCTGAACGTGGACTTCCCCGATCCGCTGGAGTCTGCCGAAGAGGCAGGCCTGCGCTACGTCAACGACTCGATGCCCGGCGTTCGGCGCCGGCGGGCGGGCAAGGGCTGGACCTACATCGGGCCGGACGGCGAGCGGATCACCGACCCGAAGCGCCTCGCCTGGTTCAAGCGCCTCGCCATTCCGCCGGCCTGGACCGACGTCTGGATCTGCCCGGTCAAGCGCGGCCATCTCCAGGCGACGGGGCGTGACGCGCGCGGTCGCAAGGTGTACCGCTACCACCCGCGCTGGCGCGAGGCACGTGACGAGGTGAAGTACGGCCGGCTGGTCGAGTTCGGCGAGGCGCTGCCACGCATCCGCCGTCGCGTCGACGAAGACCTGCGTCGACCGAACCTGCCGCGCGAGAAGGTCCTGGCCGCGGTCGTCGCACTGCTCGAGAAGACGAGCATCCGGGTCGGCAACGAGGAGTATGCCCGCGAGAACCGCTCGTTCGGGCTGACCACCATGCGCGACCGTCACGCCCGGATCGGCACCAGCCGGATCACGTTCCACTTCCGCGGCAAGTCAGGCAAGCAGCACGAGCTGCAGGTCATCGACCGGCGGCTGGCGCGCATCGTCCGTCGCTGCCAGGAGCTGCCCGGCCAGGTGCTGTTCCAGTACGTCGACGAGGACGGCCAACGGCACAGCGTCGACTCGGCGGACGTCAACGACTACCTGCGCGAGGCGTCTGGCGGTGACTTCACCGCCAAGGATTTCCGGACGTGGCGCGGCACCGTGCTGGCCGCCTGGGCGCTGCGGGCGTTCGAGGAGGTGGACTCGGAGGCGCAGGCCAAGCGCAACGTGGTTCAGGCGGTCGAACAGGTCGCCCAGGAGCTCGGCAACACGCCGGCGGTGTCGCGCAAGTCGTACGTCGACCCGCGGGTGATCGACGCCTACCTCGACGGGAATGTCGTCCGCGAAGCGCGCGAGGCGGCCGATGCGACACTCGGCGAATCGCTCTCCGAGCTGTCCCCGGAGGAGGCGGCCGTGCTGGCGCTGCTCAGGCAGCGCCTGGCCGAGGAGGAGCAGAAGGCGAGCTGACGCTCAGGCGGCCTCCAGCCGGCCGAGTGCGCGACGGTAGTCCTCATTCTCGGGCTTCAGCGCGACCGCCAGCTTGAGGTGGCGGCGTGCGGCATCGGTCTCGCCCAGGCGCCGGTACGCCAGGCCGAGGCCGAAGTGGCTGTAGTGCGCGACCGGATCGCGATCGACGATCTGCCGGAATCGATCCGCGGCGAGCGCGGCCTGGCCCTGGTTGTAGTACGCCCGCCCGAGTGCCTCGAGAATGGAGGCCTTCCCCGGCTCCAGGCGTGCGGCGCGCTCGAGAACGACCGCCGCCGCACCCGGATGATGCTGCGCCAGCAGTCGTGAGCCACGGCGGAAGAGCTCGTACGCGGACTCGTGCTCAGCGGTGTCCATGTCGCTCCCCATAGCGAGACCGATGCCGGAGCTCAGGCGCGCAGGTCGATCCGCTCGAGCCGCGGATTCGGCGTGCGTCCCGGGATCCGGCCGCGCTTGGCGATCGGGCGGCCGTCGATCTCCTTGAGGTCTCCGGTGAAGTCGACCGGACTGGCATCCGAGATCGCGGAGCCCACGGCGAACGAGTCGACCGGCGCGCCGGCATCCTTGAAGTAGGTGATCCGATCCGCATCGAGCCCGCCGGAGACGACGACCTTGACCTGTGGGTGACCGGCCAGGTCGAGCCGCGCGCGCACCTCCTTGACGAGATCGGCGGTCACCCGGCCGCGCTCGCTGGGCGTGTCGAGGCGCACGCCCCACAGGCGGTCACCCAGCGCCTCCGCCACCCGGACCGATTCCTCCGCCTCGTCTTTGAACGTGTCCACCAGCGCGATGCGGGGCACGTCCGGATCGATGTGACGGTCGAACGCCTCCACCGCGCGGACCGTGTCGCCGAAGATGAGGATCAGGGCGTGCGGCATCGTGCCGGTCGGGCTCAGCCCGGCCAGCCGCGCCCCGGCCGGCGTCGACGCACCGATGCAGCCGCCGACGACGCTGGCGTAGTCCATCTGGTCGGCGACGCTCGGGTGGACGTGCCGCGCACCGAAGCCGATCACCGGGATCGGCGCCGCCACGTCGACGATCCGCCGGGCGGCCGTGGCCCAGCCGGTGGACTGCGCCAGGATCCCGAGGATGGCGGTTTCGTACAGGCCGAACGCGGAGTAGCGGGCATTGATGCGCATCACGACTTCCTTGCGGCTCACCGCGTCACCGTCGTGGAGCGACTCGACCACCGGCTCGTGATCGAAGTGCTTGCCGTTGCCCAGGATCTCGCGAAGGTAGGCCAGTGACTCCTCGGCACCGCACAGGATCGCGTCCTGGCGCGCGAAGATCTCCATGGTGACGACCGGGTCGAGGTGCTCGGCCTTCAGGATCGTCGCGGTGCGCTCGAAGTAGATGTCGGCAGTCTCGCCCGACAGGACATCGGCCGCGGGCTGGAAGCGTGGCCGGGTGAGCGGAGGCTTGGTCGGTGGCTGGTCAATCGACATTGCGGGCCAGTGTACGACGGCGACGCAGCAGGTAGGCGATCGCGGCCAGCGCCACGAGCACGATCAGCGTCGCGCTCGCGAGGCGCAGCCAGCCGGCAGTCTCGGCCGAATCCAGCCGGATCCGCGCCTGCGAGGCCGCATCCGCGGCCCCCCGCAGGTCCCCGTCGGCAAACCGCCCGTGGGCCGAGGCCAGCAGCTCGGCCGGTGCCTCGCCGCCGAGCAGCCCGATGCGCTGGACAAAGGAGTGGCTGGCGTTCACGCGGTCGAGCACCGCCTGGTAATCCTCGACCACCGCACGCTCGGCCTGGAGCTCGACGCGGGCATCGGTCCCGCCGCCGGAGGTCTCGTACGGCTGGCGCAGGCGGTCCGGCGTCGAGAGCCCGGCGCGCTCGATCGCCGCCACGAGGTCGTCGCGCTGGCCGAGCCAATCCCGGGCGGCGGCGATCTGGTCGGTCGCCTCGTCGAAGCGCCAATCGGTCATCGCCTCGCGCACCGGGCGGGGCGCGCCCCAGTCGCCGGCCGCGACGAGCAGGTCGGCGTAGGCGCTGCGCGCCGGCCCGCGCTGCGCGAGCAGCGCCTTCGACGCATCGCCGAAGATCTTCGAGCCGAACGCCGCCGTGAGCTCACTGCCACTGACGTCCTCGACCTCGTCGAGGAAGCGCTTCGAGTCGAGGGCCGCGCCCGCCGCCGGCGCCGCCGGCGAGGGCTCGGCGGACGGTTTGCCCGGCTGGTACGCGGTGGTTCCGTCGAGTGCCCGCTGCAGAACGGTTCGCAGGCCGTCCTCGCCGACGCCCGTCGCCAGCTGGTCGATGAATGCCCAGGACGCCGGATAGCCGTACGCAGCGCGGGACAGGTCGCCGTCATCGGTCCACGACTCGAGCGGGAACGCGGCGGCCTCCTGCTGCGCCGCCTGCTTGACGGGCTCGTAGGGCGCGGCGATCTTCAGGTCGCGTGCCACGCGCGCCGCATAGTGTGAGGCGAGGCCCTCACGCAGCCAGCGATCGGCGAGCAGGTCCTTGTCGATCCAGACATGCGCGGCCTGGTGGAGCACGGTGAACGGCGGCTCGTCATAGGCGATCTGCAGCTCCTGCGCCGCTCCGGCCGGACCCTCACCGAGCGACGTCGACGCGCTCGGCACCGTCTCGGTCACGACGAGCGGCCCGACGCCGGCGTACGGCAACCCGATCTCCACCTGCAGTCGCGGCAGCGCTGCAGCGAGAAGGTCGAGGGTGCGTTTGCCCCAGGCGGCATCGTCGGCCCACGAACGGACATTGAGATCGACCGTCCCGCCGTCGAGCGGGACCGTGCGCGCCGCGGTGGTCATCGGCGTCTGGCGGTCGGCGGTGACGATCGCCAGCCAGCGCGCCGGATTGGCGATCGCGCCGCTGCTCAGCGTCGTCGTCTCGCCGTTCCGGGCCGCCGTCAGCGTGTCGCCGTCGGACCGGACCTCGTAAGCCGCCGGCAGCGTGACCTCGACCCGGCTGCTGGTCCCGAAGCTCCACACCGGGAAGGTGACCAGCGAGGGACGGATGCGCACGCCGGCCTGCTTGCCGTCGGGCAGGGCGTAGGACAGGGTGAACTCGGCGGTCTTCTTGAGCCGCAGCGGCTTGCGCAGCGCGACCGTCGCCACGTTCACCGGTTGGCCGTCGCCGCCCTTCTGGCGGCTGACGCTGACGTCGAGCTTCCCGTCGGCGTCGCGTGCGGTGACCTGCGTCGCCGCGTCGTGGACGGCGATCGGCACCTCGCTGAAGACGCTGAACTCGCCGGGCGGGTCAGGGGTGAGGTTGGTGAACGTCGCGTCGATGGTCACCGCCACGGCGCGATGGTCGACGTCGACGGCGTAGCTCGCCGTGGTCGCCAGGGTGTACGGCTCCGCCGCGTCGGCGCGGCCCACCGGCGGGACGGCGGTCAGGACCAGCGCAACCAGCAGGACGGTGACGAGCGATGCGGGCCCGTGACGGCGCATCACGTGCCGAACAGCCGCCGCAGGATCCCCCGCCGGCGGACGCGCGGCACCGGCGGCTGCCACGCCGGCATCTCGGCTTCGACCTCGGCACGGTGCGCGGCGAGCAGCCCCGGGTTGCGCCCGACGCGGTCGCTCCAGTCGGGCAGCACGCCGCGATCGGCGACCGCCGAAGCGGTCTCCTCCAGGAACCGGTCGGCAACCACCGCAAGGCGCACGAGGCCGCGGGCAAGGTGCTCGCGATCGGCGGCCGGTGCCGGCAGCTCGGTCATCAGCATCGGCCGATCGTCATCGGTCATCGCAAACTTCACGAGAGGGTAGTCAAAGTTGGCGCGGAGCATCCGGCCATAGGTCTTCTTGGGGATCTCCATCGCCTCGAGGCCATAGTATGCCCACAGCGAGAGCCCCACGCCCGCGACCCAGGCGACGGTCACGCGGAGGTCGAAGCGCCGCTCGCCGTCCAGCACCACGTCGCGCGTGAACGCGGCGCCCTCCGCCGACCCCGCGCCGCCCACCACCTCGAGGCCCAGGTCGGCAAGCCAGGCGTCGACCGGTGGTGCCTCCTCAGCCACCATGGGCGACCGTCTCCCCCGAGCCGATGCGCCGGCGCCGGCCGAAGTCGCGCTCGACGGCGCCCGGGTCGATCCGGCAGTTGCGACCGATCCGCATGCCGCGCGGGATGCGCGCCTGCTTGCCGACCAGCGTCAGCCCCGCGTACAGCCGCTCCGGCTCGTTGCGGTTCGGGCGAAGGTCGGCACCCTCACCGACCACCGCCTCCGCGCCGACGATGCACTCCTTGTCGACGATCGCGCGATCCAGCACGGCGTCCGGCCCGATCACCGAGTCGAACATGACGATCGAGTCGCGCACGACCGCGCCCGGACCGATGCGCACGCCCGGCGAGAGCACGCTGCGCTCGACCGTGCCCTCCACCACGCAGCCGTGGCTGACCATGCTGCGCTCGATCCTGGCCTGCGGTCGGATCATCGCCGGCGCGCGCTCCTCGCTGCGCGTGTAGATCAGCCAGCCGCGCTCGTACAGGTCGATCCCCGGGTCGTCGCCGAGCAGGTCGAGATTGGTGCGCCAGTAGCTCTCGACGGTCCCGACATCCTGCCAGTAGCCGCCGAACTCGTAGGCGTACACCCGCCGCCCGCTGGTCACCATGCGCGGCAGCACGTCGCGACCGAAGTCGACGCGCTCCGGGCTGAGGATCTCGCGCAGGAACGGCCACGAGAAGACGTAGACACCCATGCTCACCAGGTTCGATGGCGGATTGGCCGGCTTCTCGATGAACTCGGTGACGCGACCGTCATCGTCGACGCTCAGGATGCCGAACCGATGCGCCTCCTCGATCGGCACGGTCCGCACCGCGCAGGTGACCTCCGCCTGCTTCTCCCGATGCAGCTCGATGAACGGCCGGTAGTCCATCTTGTAGACATGGTCGCCCGCGAGCACGAGCACGAGCTCTGGGTCCCGGTCGGCGACGAAGTCGAGGTTCTGCAGCACGGCGTCAGCGGTGCCGCGATACCAGTCGCGCGCCCGGCCACGGCCGATGTACGGCTGCAGCAGGCTCACGCCGCCGCGCGATCGGTCGAGGTCCCACGGCCGACCGACGCCGATGTGGTCGATGAGCGAGCGCGGCGCGTACTGGGTCAGGATCCCGACGTCTGACAGCCCTGAGTTGACGGTGTTGCTCAGTGCGAAGTCGATGATCCGGTACTTCCCGCCGAACGGGACGCCGGGCTTGGCACGCACCTGCGACAGGATCGACAGCCGCTCACCCTCGCCCCCGGCGAGGATCAGGGTCAGGACCGATGCCGGCACGGACCGATTCTAGCCGCGACGACGCCGCCTCCCGCCACGAAGAAGCTCGAGCGCGCTGATCGCCACGGGAGCGAGGAGTGCCGGCGTGGGTGGGGGCGGCGTCGGCGGCGGACACTTGTTCGGGTTCTTGCAGTCCGGCTTCGGCGTCGGCTGACCGGACGGCGGGCTCGGCGGGCCGGACGATGGCGGTCCGGTTGGCGACGGCGCGGGGGTTGCCCGCACCTGGCCGCAGATCGGCGCGCCGAAGCCGCTGTTGCCCGGCACCGGCGCAATGCGCAGCCGGTAGCTGTCGAAGTGCTCCTTGAGCTTCGTTGGATCGCCGACGGCCCCGGTTTCGCCGTTCACGTAGCGGTCTGCCCAGCGCTGTGCGGACTCGATCCACTCCTTCGGGCGGCGGGGGTCGTTGCGCACCTCCTGGACGACGTCGAAGCAGCCCTTGGAGTGCACGTTGTCCGGCTGCGGCTCGGTGCCCGCCAGGAACGGGATCTCTCGCGTCGGGCCGCAGTTGCCGGTCGCCTTCATGCCGCTGAACTGGCAGACGCGGACCATGTTCACGTCCGCCGGCTTCGCGAAATCGGTCTGCGGCACCGGCTTCTGGCCGTTCCAGTCCCACTTCTTGTTGAGCGCCTGCTGCATGAAGTCGTGCCACAGGTAGAGCGGTCCATCGGCCGAGAAGAGGCCGCCGAACGAGTTCGACATCGGCTCCTGGTTGTTGTTGCCCATCCATACGCCGGTGACCAGGCTGTCGGGCACGTAGCCGAAGCCGGAGACGTCACGGAAGTCGTTCGTCGTCCCGGTCTTGAACCCGGCGTGGCGCCGCTCGCCGTTGGCGTCCGTCAGCTCGGCGCGCGAGCCCCAGATCACGTTGGTCCGCGGGTTCGTGTTCCCCTCGAGGATCCAGTGCATCAGGTACGCCTCGCCCTTGGTCAGGGGCTTGGCGACCGGCGCGTTGCTCGTCTCCGGCGAGTAGATGATCCGGTTGTTGCGATCGCGAATCTCACGGATCGTCGTCGCCGGGTGAAGCTCGCCCTGCTGGGCGAAGACGCCGTAGGCCTGGGTCATGTTCGTCAGGTTGACCGGCACCGAGCCGAGCGTCAGGGTCAGGCCCGGATCCTGGTCCATGATGTACTGGGCGCTGGCGATGCCCATCGTCTCGGCGAACTTGGCGGTCGTGTCGCTGCCGACCAGGTACTGCATCATCACCGACGGGACGTTGAGCGAGTAGCGGATCGCGTCGGTCGCCAGCAGCGGGCCGTGGTCCTCGATGTCGGCGTTCGTCGGCATGTATGACGTCTTGAGCGACCCGCCGAACTGGGTGGTGTTGTCGAGGAAGAACGTGCCGGGCGTGGCCTCACGGGCCTTGAACGCGGAGCTGTAGGTGATCGGCTTGAATGCCGATCCGGGCTGGCGCAGGCCGAGCCCCGCGACATCGAACTGGCCCTGGACGCGCGGATCCTTGCGGTTGTAGTAGTCGACGCTCCCGATGTACGCCACGATCTCGCCGTTCTTCGAGTTGATCGAGACTAGGGCGCCGTTGTTGACGTTCTTGCCCTTGAGCTTCTTGACCCAGGTGGCCACCTCCTTGTGGGCCAGCTCCTGAAGCCCCATGTCGATCGTCGTCGTGATCCGCAGGCCGCCGGTGCGCACCGCCTGGGCCGGGTTCTTGTAGCCGAGCGAGGCCAGGATGCTCTCCGCCTCGCGGCGCACGCGGTAGGTGAAGTGCGGCTCGCGCAGCGGCGTCGAGATGCGGCTGGGGCCCATCTCCTCCCACGTCACCTTCTTGGCCGCGTCCGACTGCGCCTTGGTGATGTACCCATCGGCGAGCATCCGACCGAGCACCTGGTCGCGCCGTTCCATGGCGCGCTCCGGCCCGTGGTTGTCGAGGTACGGGTCATAGGCGCCCGGCGCCTGTGGCAGCCCGGCGAGGAAGGCTGCCTGCGACAGCGTCAGCTTGTTGAGGTCGGTGATGCCGAAGTAGTTCGCCGCGGCAGCCTTGATCCCGTACGACCCGTTGCCGTAGTTGATCAGGTTGAGGTAGGTCGCCAGGATCTTTTCCTTGCCCGCACGACCCGGGTAGGCCTCGGTGACCTTGGTGGCCATGATCTGCTCGCGGATCTTGTCCTCGAAGCTGCGACCCTCGAGGAACGTGAGCGCCGGTGGCTTGCAGACGTCCGATTCGCTCTCCTCCGGCTGTGCCCCGGGATCGAGCTCGGCCGATGGCACGGCCGCGCCGCTGCTGCCCGGCGCGGGCTGCTGCTGCGCCTGCGCGATCGAGCCGGCGTACTTGATCACCTGCTGGGTGATCGTCGACGCGCCCTGCACGATCTGGCCCGCCTCCAGGTTTGCGACGATCGCGCGGCCGACGCCCTGCAGGTCGACCCCGTTGTTCGTCCAGAAGGTGCGGTCCTCGATCGAGACGGTGGCGTTGACCACGTTCTTCGGCACCTGATCGAAGGTGACCGACTCTCGGTTCTGGCACTCGAATCGCGCCAGCAGGATCTTGCCGGTGCGGTCGTAGACATAGGTCGACTGCGGCAGCTCGACGCTGTCGAGGATGCGCGGATCGGGCAGACCACTGGCGAAGTAGTTGTAGGCGGCCAGCATTCCGCCCGCGGTGCCGACCAGCGAACCGCCGATCATGATCGCGATGGCGGCCAGCGTGCCGAGCAGGAAGGTGGCGAGCCCGCGGCGTGGGGCGCGCCGCTGGGTCGTGCGGCGCAGCATCAGCCGATGCCGGCGCCGTTGCATGGCCGGGTGCATCGCGCGCTACGGTAGCAGCCGGGGGGCCGGCGGTCGAATCGGAGTGGCGCCGGCGGCGCCGCCCCGCATCGGTCTAGGGCAGGTAGTTCCGCGGGTTGACCGGGGTTCCGTCGAACATCACCTGGAAGTGCAGGTGACAGCCGGTCGCCATGCCGGTCGCGCCCTCGTAGCCGAGCACGTCACCGGCCTTGACCGTCTGCCCGACGCTGACGACCTCGCGCGACATGTGCCAGTACCAGCTCTGCAGCCGCTGCGAATGGCCCAGGATCACGCCGATCGCCGTGTCCCCGTAGGCGATGTTCGGGCGCCCGTCGGCGAGCACGACGCCGTCGGCAGCGGCATAGATCGGTCCGCCGCAGCCGGACAGATAGGCCATGTCGATCCCGGTATGCGCATGGTCGAACGAGGTGTTGCCGAACTCCTGGGTGACGATGAACTTGCCCTTCTCCGGCCAGGCGAAGCGGCCGCGGAAGGCGATGTCGAGCTTGGCAGCTTCTGCCTTCAGCCGCTCGACCAGGGCGCGCTGGCCCTCGAGCGCGCGCTCGTACTGGGCGACCATCGCGGCCTGCTGCTTGGCGTTCGAGGCGGTCTTGGCGAGCTGCGCCTCCTGCGCGTCCTGCAGCTTCTTGAGCTGCCTGCGCTTCTCGTCGAGCTTCTTCTTGGCCGCCGCCACCTCGGTCTGCTGCTCGTCGAGCGCCGCCTCACGCTCGGCTGTCGCGTCGCGGAGCTCGCCGAGCGTCTGGCGACCCTCCTTGAGCGTCTGCTGCTTGATCTCGAGTCGCTGGCGTGCCTGCGCGATCTCGTCGGCCAGGCGCGCGTCTTCGTCGGACAGGGTCAGCATGAAGCCGAGCTGGTTCGTCGCGGCGCTGAGCGAGTCGGTCGACAGCAGCACCTCGAGCATCGAGGTCTGGCTCTGCTCGTATGCTGTTCGCAGGTGGTCCTGCAGCAAGGTCTGGCGGGCGGCCAGGTCGACCTTCGACTGCTCGATCCCGGCGGCGACCTCCTGCAGGTCGGATTCGAGGGTCGCGATCCGCTCCTCGTACTGCTTCAGCTCCGCACGCGCCTCGGCGAGCTTGGCGGTGAGCGTCTCGAGCTCGGCGGCGGCCTTGTCGATCTCGAGCCCGACGCTGTCGAGGTCACCGTTGATCCGGGCGAGGCTGCTGGTCAGATCCGCGGCGTTGCGATTCAGTGCGGCCAGGGCGGCGCGATGCTGGGCGAGGGCAGCCTCCATCTGCTCCTGCTGGGTGATGGCGTCGTTGACGTTCGGGTCATCGGCACGAACGACGTGACTGCCGGCGCCGCTGAACAGCACGGCGGTGAGCAGGAGGGCGGTGGTGAGCGTCGCAAAGCGGCGCCGGGAGTCGTGCGACATCAGCTCCTGTGGGGTTCCGGGAATCGGATCTTGCGTCGCGCGGCGGGCGCCACACGGCTCGGGTGAATATGAACGCGCGAATGGTCGCGCCGGGACGCCGGTGGCAGAACGCCCGCGACAGGATACCAACTCATGCAAGCCGTGTCCGACGCGCTCACAACCCCGCCCAAGCCAGCAGCGTGGCGAGGAGGTGTGCCTGGGCGGCAGCCGGCTGCGTGACGTCACCGAGCAGCGCGACGGCACTGCCGAGCAGATGCGGCTCGCGCAGCAGCGTCACGACGGCTCCCGCCACCAGGAACGGGCCGAACGGGATGTAGCTCTTCATCCCGGCGCGGCGCGAGACGAGGAGCACGACGCTCGCCGCTGCGGCGAGCAGGCCGGCGACGAAGATCGCGACGAAGATCGACGGCCAGCCGAGCAGCAGGCCGAGCGGAGCGATGAGATAGAGATCACCGAGCGCGACGCCGTCGCGCACGACCAGGCCGAGGAGACCCAGGAACGCGACCGCTGCGACGCCGCCGAGCAGCGCGTCGCTGATCGACACGCTCGGGTTGAACGGCACGAAGACGATCGCCGCCAGGATCAGCGGGTCGAGCACGAGGTGCGGCAGGCGTCGCTGCTCCAGGTCCGTCGCCGACAGCACGACGAGCAGCGCCAGGAAGCCAAGGTACGCGACGGTGGCCCAGGCCGGCAGCGCAGAGCGCCAGACGAGGGCGCCGGCCGCCAGGCCGGAGACGAGCGCGAGCACGATGGTGCGAGCACCCGGGCCGCGCCGGCTCGGCTCGTCGGCTGGCCACACGCTGGCGAGGCGCTCAGCGAGCGCCCCGAGCGCGGCGAACGCGATCCCGGTGCCGATGATGAAGGGCAATCCAAGCTCCGTAGCAGGCGTGCGGCGTTGCACGACCGCACCGCGCAGATCCTACTCAGCTGGGCCGTGCGGCGACATGGTCCGATCGTCCTGAGCCGACGGCCGAGCACGCCGCTGGCACGCGATCTGCCATCGCTCGCCCAACGGCCGCACGGCCGGGACAGCGAGGAGGAACGCATCGATGGACAAGGATCGCATCGAAGGTAACGTCAAGGAAGGCTTCGGCAAGGCTCAGGAAGCGTGGGGTGACGTGACGAACGACCCCGAGACCCAGGCCGAGGGAGAGCAAACCCAGGCCGAGGGCAATCTCCAGGAAGGCTGGGGCAAGGTCAAGGACGCCGGTCGCGACCTGGTCGACAACAACGACTGACGTCGCCTCCAACCGATGCGGGCGCCGCGCGAGCGGCGCCCGCTGTTTCGTCTTCGGACCCCTTCTCGCCTCGAGGGGCTAGCTTCCCGACTTCGCCGCGTAGTCCATCGCCAGGCGGGTCAGCGTCGAGACGCCCGTGCCCAGGCAGCCCTTCGGCGCCCAGGCCTTGTCGGCGGACAGGTACGCCGTTCCGGCGATATCGATGTGGACCCACGGCTTGGTGACGAACTCCGACAGGAAGATCGCGCTCTTGATCAGCGACCCGTCGCGGGTGCCCGAATTCTTGATGTCGGCGTGCGGCGTGTCGAGCGAGGGCCGGTACTCGGTGGCCAGTGGCATCTCCCAGAACCACTCGCCGGTCGCATCGGCCGCCACCTGGATCTCGGTGCCCCAGTCACGCGGCTTGCAGAAGTAGGCGCTGATCAGCTCGCCGAAGGCGACGGCGCACGCGCCGGTCAGCGTCGCGATGTCGACGAGGTGGGTGGCGCCCTGCGTCTCCGCCCAGTGGAGCGCATCGGCCAGGATCAGGCGGCCTTCAGCGTCGGTGTTGATCACCTCGACGGTCCGGCCGTTCATCGCCTTCACCACGTCGCCGGGTCGCTGGGCGTTGCCGCCGGGCATGTTCTCGACCATCGGCGCGACCGCCATGAGCGGCGCGTCGGGGTTGAGCCGGGCGACCGCTCGGGCCGCCGCGATCACCGCCGCGGCGCCCGACTTGTCGTGCTTCATCTCCTCCATCTTGTCGGCCGGCTTGATGCTGATCCCGCCCGAGTCGAAGCAGACGCCCTTGCCGACGATCGCCAGGCGCCGGTCCTCGCTCGCCTTCTCCCAGCCGGGGAGCTTGATGGCGATGAGCCGAGGTCCGTGGGTCGCGCCCTGGCCAACGCCCAGCAGCGAGCCCATGCCCAGCGCGGCCATCTGGTCAGGATCGAGAACCTGGACCGTGCAGCCATCCTCCTCGAGGGCGCGCGCCGCCTCGGCCATCCGCTCCGGATAGAGGTCGTTCGATGCACGGTTCGCCAGGGTGCGCCCCCATTCGACTGCCTCGGCGATGATCTGCGCGCGGTCGAGCACCTCCTGGCTCGGGGCGCCGATGAAGGCGACCTCCTGCACGGTGCGCTTCATCGCCGCGGTGTCCCGCACGCGGCCGTAGGTGTCCATCGGCCGATACGTCCCTTGCAGCGCGCCGACGACGGCGGCGGCGAATCCGTCCTCGTCCTCGCCGTCGCGCAGCCAGAGCGCCATGCGCTCCACGCCATGCCCCTGGAAGCGGCGGGTTGCGGTGGACGCGATGCGCCGCGATCGCCACGGGCCCCGGCCGCGCCGCACGCCGTTGACCAGCAGGATGCGCTTGGCCGCCAGGTTGCCGCCATCCACGAGCGCGGTGTAGTGCTCGGAGATGTTGAACTCGCCCCACTCGATGGCCGCTGCGATCACTCCACCGGCCACCCGGTCGAGCTCCGCGAGCTCCCCGGTCAGCGGGATGTCGTCCTTATAGACGGGGATGGCGAGGACGTCAGCCTCGACCGACGCTGGGGCTGCCGATTCCGCGCGCAAGCGCATGCGGTGATCTCCTTCATGTTCGTTCGGGACCGATGCCGACCGCGCGCGGTGCTGAGCATCGTCAAGCAAGTATAGATGCGCGGTTCAGTCGGTCGGTCGGTAGGCGAACATCGTGAAGCGACTGCCCGACGTCACGACCTCGCCGGGCGCGGGCTCCTGGTCGTAGATCCCCGGCGGATGCGCATCGGTCTTCTGCCAGCGGATCGTCCAGTTGAGCCCGGCGCGGCGTGCCAGCGTCTCGCCTTCGGCCTCGGTCAGGCCGACGGTGTCGGGAACGCGCACGCGTCCGGCCGCCAGCGTCGCGGTCGCCGCCGGAGATGCGGTCGCACCGGGCGCCGGCACTGGGCCTCGCGTCAGCAGCCAGGCCACACCGACGAGGACGAGCGTTGCCAGGACCAGGATCACCAGGATCGGCGCCGCCGATCGCGCAGGAGGAACCATCCGACGGACGGCTGCCGGTCGCGCCGCGGGCGCCGGCGTGGCAACGACGACCTGCGTGGTGTCGTCGGCGCTGCGTTCCACCGCAGCGGCGGCCACTTCCAGGGCACGCGACATCGCTGCGGCGCTCGCGAACCGGCGTTCGGGCAGCGGGTCGAGGGCCTGAAGCACGGCGGCGTCGAGCGCGGGCGGCACGCCATCGACCAGCGTCGACGGCGCGACCGGCCGCCCCGCCTCGGCAGAGTCGAGGACTTCCTGTGGGTCGTCGCCCGGATACGGCACGCGTCCGGTGAGCGCCACGTACAGCACCGCCCCCACCCCGAAGAGGTCGCTCGCCGGCCTCAGCTCCTCACCGCGCAGCTGCTCCGGCGCCATGGCGTGCAGCGAGCCGAGCGACGTGCGCTCGGCGCTCACCACGTGCGGGGCGCGCGCGATCCCGAAGTCGATGAGCTTCACCGGCTCGCGGCCGACCATCACGTTTCCCGGCTTCACGTCGCAGTGGACCAGGCCGTGGCCGTGGACGACGGTCAGGCCGGCGAGCAGCTGCCGAACGATATCGAGGACCTCGGCCGGCGGCAGGCGGTCGCGCTCGGCGAGCACCGATCGCAGCGACTGGTAGCCATTGAGCAGCTCCATGACGATGTAGCGCAGCCCATCGCTCGACCCGGAGTCGTAGACGTGGACCAGGTTGGGATGGGAGACGCCGGCGACCGCGCGCGCCTCGGCGAGGAACCGCTCGGCGAAGGCGGGCGTGTGCGCGTAAGGCGCGGCCAGGACCTTCACCGCCACGTCGCGGTCGAGACGCAGGTCGTGCGCGCGGTAGACACGGGCCATGCCGCCGCGCGCGATGAGCGCGTCGATCCGGTAGCGCTCGCCGATGACCTGCCCGATCCTCGGCTCCGTCGCGTCGCGGGCACCGTCCCGGCCGCTGCCCGGGTCCGCGGGCGTGCTCACGACGCGTCGTGCACCGCTGAGACGGAGGCGCGCGTGGCGTCGATCTTGGCCAGCAGGTCGGCCAGTCGCGCCAGCGGCGCCTGCGAGATCGCTCCCCCACCCTCGGCGATCGCGATGGCCAGGGCGCGATCCGCCTGCGCCGCCCCATCGCTCGCGCGGCGGTACGCGTCGAGCGCCTGCGCCTCGCGCGTCGCGTCGCCGTCGCGGCGCGCATCGACGACGCCGGTCAGGGCGTCGAGCAGGGCGTCGGCGGTCGCGATCCAGACTGGCAGTGTGGCGAGCCGGCCCGGCCAGGCACGCACCTCGTCCAGGGCAGTCCGGGCAGCGGCGATCCCCCGGCCGGCCGCGTCGAGATCGTTCGCGCGCAGGCCGACGAGCACCGCCTGGAGGCCGCCGAGCACCTGCCGGGTCGCGAGACGCATCCGCGCGAAGCCGTCGGCCGACGATGCCGAATCGCGCAGCTGCGCCGCGATCGAAGCGAGGTCGTCCGACGAGGCCAGCAGCCGGGGCGCGTCGACGCTGCCACCGATCGCCAGCTGGCCGCGCAGCGCGCCGAGTTCCGCCTGTGCACGATCGACCGCCGGTTGTCCGTCCTCGAGCCGCGCGGCGGCCACCTCGAGCATGGGACCCGGCGGCTCGTCGCCACTGACCGTCGCAGCGACGCCACCGCGGGCACGCTCGATGGCGCCCTCCACCGTCTCGCGCAGCGCGGCCAGAGCACCGTCGGCCGCTTCCGCATCGGCGACGACGGCGCGTCGGTAGGCGGCGACGTCGGCCGGCGTCCGATCGGTCGGCCCGAAGGTCAGCGTCGAGCCCAGGGCCAGCGCGGCGGCCACGCCGATCAGGAGGCCGATCGGCATCGGCCGAGGCGGGTTCGACCGCCCATCGGCGGTGGCTCCCCGTATCATCGCCGCGTGGATCTGGCAGCACAGCTTGCCCGGCTGCCCAAGGCCGAGCTGCACCAGCATCTCGACGGGGCGCTGCGTCCGGCAACGGCCGTGGAGCTGGCCGCCGAGATCGGCCTGCCGCTGCGCGAGGAGGAGGCGCGCGCGCGGCTGGTGGCGCCGCGGCACTGCGCGAACCAGGCGGAGCTGCTCACCTATTTCGACCTGCCGATCGCGCTGCTGCAGACCGCGCCGGCGCTCGAGCGAGCCGCGGCGGAGCTCATCGCCGACATGCGCGACGACGGCGTGCGGTACGCCGAGATTCGCTGGGCTCCCCGGCTCCACCTGGAGCGCGGCCTGGCCGTCGACGACGTGATCGAGGCCGTGGCGCGCGGCGTTTCGCGCGCCGCCGCGAGCATCGGTCCGTCCACCCCGCTGATCGGCCTGATCGTGACCGCCATGCGCTCGCATCCGCCGGCGGCCAACGTCGAGCTGGCGCGCAGCGCGGCCGCGTTCGGCCCGCCGGTCGTCGGCTTCGACCTCGCCGGACCGGAAGCGGAATATCCAGCGCCGCCGCATGCCGCCGCCTTCAGGGCCGCGGAGGAGGGCGGCCTGCGGCTCACCGCGCACGCCGGCGAGGTCGCCGGACCCGAGCGCATCCGCGAGGCGGTCGACCTTGGTGCGACGCGCATCGCCCACGGCGTCACGGCGGCCGAAGACCCGGAGATCGTGGCCCTGCTTCGCGAGCGTGATATCACGCTCGACCTGTGCCCCACCAGCAACGTCCAGACATGCATCGTCGCGGACCTGGCACGCCACCCGGTGGCGTGGCTGCACCGCGCGGGGGTGAGCGTGACGATCTCCACCGACGACCGCACGGTCAGCGACACGACGCTGTCCGCCGAGCTCGCCCGCACGGCGAACGCAACGGGACTCACCCCGCGAGAGCTGGCCGACATCGCGCTGAACGCCTTCCGCCGAGGCTTTGCCGCGCGCAGCCTCCTGGATGCGGCGCTCGCCGAAGCGGAGCCTGCGTGGCGGGCATGGGCGGTGGATGTCAGCTGAGCCACGGCTCGAAGCGCACGGCCAGCGCAATCGGGTCCGTCGCCACGATCCATGGGCGCCGCTCACCGCTGAGGCGTCCCACGATGTCCGCATCGGCCACACCGGTGAGGACCAGCGCACAGCGGATTCCCGCCCGGTTGGCGGCGATCACGTCGGAGTCGGGGTTGTCGCCGATCACCAGCGCCTCGGAGGCGTCGACATCGGTCTGCTCGAGAATCGAGACGAACATGCCCGGCTCCGGCTTACCGATCACCGTGGGCGCCACGCCGGTCGCCGTGGCGATCGCCGCGATCACGCTCCCCGCGCCCGGCAGAACGCCCCGCTGCGTTGGGTAGCGGCCGTCGTTGTTGGTCGCGATGAAGCGCGCGCCGGCGAGGATTGCCGCCTGCGCCGAGGCGAGCGAGCCGAAGCCGAAGTGCAGGTCCAGCCCGGCGACCACGGCGTCGTACGTGGCGGGCAGCGGCGAACCGTCCGGAACCTGCGGACCGGCCGCAGCGGCCGGGACCGTCTCGTAGCCCGCGCCCGACAGCATGCTGCACAGGCCCGGCTCGCCGACGGCCAGCACACGTCGCACCTCGCGGAGGTGGCGCTGCAGGTGCTCGATCGTGGCCGTCGTCGAGGTGACGATCTCGTCCGCGCGGGCCGCCACGCCGAGACCCTCCAGCTGGCGGGCGAAGTCGGCCGGCAGCCGCATCGAGTTGTTCGTCGCGAAGCGCACGATCACGCCCGAGTCGCGAAGTCGGGCGATCAGCTCCGGGGCGCCCGCGACGGCCTGATCGCCGCGATAGACGACGCCGTCGAGGTCGAAGATGACGAGCCGGGGTCGTGGCAGGCGGGTGGGCGGCATCGGCCCGATCATACGGTCGGCAGCGTGCGGATGAGCCTTGAGCGCCGTGTGAGCAAGGCGCTATGATGCCGCAGGCTCGCGCCCCGAGCGTCCTGAGCGAGTTGCGCGTGCCCGAGCCGCAACCGTTGCGGCGGTCCCCAAACGGAGGATGTGTAGGAGATTCCATGCGTAAGCAGCGGTTCGGCCTGTTGGCCACCTTCAGCACCGTGGCGCTCGTCCTCGCGGCGTGCTCCGGCGGAAACGGCGCCAGCCCGACTGCCACCAGTGGCGGCAGCAGCGGCAGCACGGCACCGAGCAGCAGCGCCTCGACCGGCGCCAGCTCCGATCTGAAGATCGGGCTCGTCACCGATGTCGGCACGCTCGACGACAAGAACTTCAACCAGTTCAGCTGGGAGGGTGCCAAGCAGGGTGCCCAGGCAATTGGCGCGCCCGAGCCACAGTCGGTGGTGACCACCGCGTCGGCCGACTACGCCAAGAACATCCAGTCGTTCGTCGACCAGGATTACAACATCATCGTGACCGTCGGCTTCGCGCTCGGCAACGACACCACCATCGCGGCCAAGGCGAACCCTGACATCAGCTTCATCGGCGTCGACCAGGGCCTGTGCGTCGACGAGAACGGCGATCCCGATCCGAACTTCGGCTGCAAGGGCGACGCGTCGAAGCTCCTGCCGAACTACCAGGGCCTCGTCTTCAAGGAGGCGCAGCCCGGCTACCTGGCCGGCATCGTCGCCGCCAGCATCAGCAAGTCCGGCCATATCGCCGCGATCGGTGGCACCAAGGTCGTCCCGGCCGTGGCCAACTACATCGCCGGCTACGCCAACGGCGCCCTGTCCGTGAACCCCGACATCAAGGTCGAGCAGCAGTACGTCTCCGAGGCGCCCGATGCGGCGGCCTTCAATGATCCGGCAGGCGGCAAGGCATTCGCCGAGCAGCTGCTGGCCCAGAACAAGGACGTCGACGTCATGTTCCAGGTCGCCGGCAAGACCGGCAACGGCGTGCTGCAGGCGGCGTGCGACGCGAACATCTACGCCATCGGCGTGGACGTCGACCAGCACGAGTCGACCCCCGAAACCGCGAAGTGCACCGTCACCAGCGCGGAGAAGAAGCTGACCAAGGCGGTGGCCGACGCCATCGGCCGCGTGGCCGACGGCAGCGCCAAGGGTGGCACCGTGCCGCTCGACATCACGACCGACAGCGTCGGCCTCGCGCCGTTCTACGACTTCCAGAGCCTGATCACCGCCGACATCCAGTCGAAGATCGACGCGGCGATCGCGGGCCTGAAGGACGGCTCGATCGACGCCTGCAGTCCGAACCCCTGCAGCTGAGCGTGCTCGACTGACGTA
Organism: Candidatus Limnocylindria bacterium; assembly: GCA_035708065.1. GTDB lineage: Bacteria > Chloroflexota > Limnocylindria > QHBO01 > QHBO01 > JAICUY01. The sequence continues at coordinate 22,449 of DASSTC010000032.1, forward strand.
GGACCGATACCGAGCGGGCCGTCCGATGGGCGGCCCGCTCGATTCGTTCAGAGCCATGACTGATCGGCCGTCGACTGGAGACCAGGCGGTGCAGGCTCCCGCGCTCGAGATGCGCGGGATCACCAAGCAGTACCCGGGCGTCCTGGCCAACGACCACATCGACCTCGAGGTTCGCCCGGGCGAGATCCACGCCCTGCTCGGCGAGAACGGCGCCGGCAAGACGACCCTCATGAACATCCTCTACGGACTCGCCACGCCCGATTCGGGCGAGATCCTGCTCGATGGCCAGCCGGTGCAGATCGCCAGCCCGTCGGACGCCATCCGGCGCGGGATCAGCATGGTGCACCAGCACTTCATGCTCGTCCCCGTACTGTCGGTGGCCGACAACATCCTGCTCGGCGAGGAGCCGATGGCCGGACCGGTCTTCATGGACCGCAAGGCGGCATACGGCCGCCTTCACGACCTGTCGCGCTTCTTCGGCTGGGAGATCGAGCTCGACCAGCCGGTCGGCACCCTCTCGGTCGGCTGGCAGCAGCGCATCGAGATCCTCAAGGCGGTCTACCGCAACGCGCAGATCCTGGTGCTCGACGAGCCGACGGCAGTCCTGACGCCGCAGGAGACCAAGGAGATCTTCGTGATGCTGCGGCGGCTGACCACCGAGGGCTACAGCATCATCTTCATCAGCCACAAGCTGTACGAGGTGCTCGAGATCGCCGATCGGATCACCGTCATCCGCCGCGGGAAAGTGGTGGGGCAGCGGATTCCCGGCGAGACGGACGAGGAGGACCTGGCGCAGCTGATGGTCGGCCGCGAGGTGCAGCTCACGGTCGATCGCGGCACGAGCCATCCCGGCGAGCCCCGGCTCGTGGTCGAGGGCCTGCATGCCCGCGACGATCGGGGTCGCGAGACCGTTCACGGCGTCGACCTCGAGGTCCGCTCGGGCGAAATCTTCGGCATCGCCGGCGTCGCCGGCAACGGGCAGGACGAGCTGGTGGAATCGCTGATCGGGCTGCGCCGGCCGAGCGCCGGCAGCGTCCGGCTGGACGGGCACGAGGTCACCGGCCACGGCTCGCGCGAGCTCCACGAGCGCGGCGTAGGCTTCGTGCCCGCCGACCGCCATCGCTACGGGCTGGTGCTCTCCTACCCGCTCACCGACAACCTCGTGCTGACCGACTACTACGACGCGCCGTACGCCCGTGGCATCGTTCGCAACGAGGGCGCCATCCGGGAGCACGCCACGGAGGCCGTCGAGCAATTCGACGTGCGCACCCCGTCGATCGACGTGCCCGCCTCCACGCTGTCCGGCGGCAACCAGCAGAAGGTGATCGTGGCGCGCGAGTTCGACCGTGAGCTGAAGCTGCTCGTCCTCGACCAGCCGACGCGCGGCCTCGACGTCGGCAGCATCGAGTTCATCCACCGCCAGGTGATCGCCAAGCGCGATGGGGGCACCGCGATCCTGCTCGTGTCGGCCGAGCTCGACGAGGTGCTGGAGCTCTCCGACCGGGTGGGCGTGATGTACCGGGGCCGGCTGGTGGCGGTGATGGACGGTCGCACGGCGTCGCGCGAGGAAGTCGGTCTGCTGATGGCGACCGGCGGCCGCGATCCGGCCGCCGCGGCGGCCGCCACAGCGACATCGCGCGGAGGGCAGGCCTGATGCTGCGCCGCTCGCTGTCGGTGATCACCGTCCCGGTGCTGGCCATCGTCCTCGCCCTTGTCGTCGGGGCGGTGGTGATGATCCTCAGCTCGCCCCTGGTCAGCGGCCACCTCGACTTCGTGCTCCCGCTGCGCGCCTACCTGGCGCTGGCCAGCGGGGCGTTCGCCAGCTTCAACGGCCTGGTGCAGACCGTGGTCAGCGCGTCGCCCCTGATCCTGGCGGGGCTGGCCGTGGGCATCGGCTTCAAGGCCGGACTGTTCAACATCGGCGCCCAGGGACAGTTCCTGATGGGCGCCGTGGCGGCCGCGGCCGTCGGCGCAGGAATGGCGCACGCCTCCCCGTGGCTGGCGATCACCGCCGCTGTCCTCGCCGCGGTCGCCGCGGGTGCGATCTACGGCTTCATCCCGGGCTTCCTCAAGGCGTTCACCGGAGCGCACGAGGTCGTCACCACGATCATGCTCAACTACATCGCCATCCAGTTCGTGGCCTACCTGATCACCGGTCCGCTGCGGGCCACGGGCGCGACCTTTGCCCGCTCCCCCGCCGTCGGCGCCGCGGAACTGCCGATCCTCGTCGGGCGTAACGGCCATCTCGGCGTCGTCCTGGCCCTGATCACCGTGCCGATCGCCTGGTGGTTGCTGTACCGGACCACGATCGGCTTCGAGGTGCGCACCGTTGGCGCCAACCCGGATGCGGCGCGTTACGCCGGCATGTCGCCGCGCATGGTGCTGATCCTGACCATGACCGCCTGCGGCCTGCTCGCCGGGCTCGCCGGCGCCGGCGAGATCTTGGGGATCAGCCACTTCATGCCGGCCGGCTACTCGACGAACGTCGGGTTCGACGGCATCACCGTCGCGCTGCTGGGCCGTGCCAACCCGGTCGGGATCCTGTTCGGCGGCCTTCTGCTGGGCGCCATGCGCGCCGGCTCGGGGCTGATGCAGATCCAGGCCGGCGTGCCGGTCCAGATGATCGACGTCCTGCAGGGCGTCATCCTCTTCTTCCTCGCCGCCGAGCTGGTGGTGCGTTACGTCTTCCGCGTGCGCGCCGCCCGTGCCGAGCTGGCCGGGCTCGAGACCGTATCCCGCTCGTACGGCGGGCAGACGACGCCGTAGGACGACATGGACTTCATCCTTCACTTCCCCGTCATCGGCCTGCTGCTGCAGTTCGTCGGCTACATGGTCGAGGTCGTCCTGCTCAACGGCGGCCTGATCATCACGCTTGCCACGCCGATCGGCCTCGGGGCGCTGTGCGGCTTCATGAACGAGCGCAGCGGCGTGGTGAACATCGGCATCGAGGGGATGATGCTGGCCAGCGCGTTCGGCGCCTGGTACGTCGCCTCGATCGCCTCGAGCTTCATGCCCGATGCCACCGGGCCGCTGGGCATCACCCTGCCGCTGCTGATCGGGCTGCTGGCCGGCCTCGCCACCGGTGTCCTCGTCTCGCTGGCGCACGCCTGGCTGTCGATCAGCGTCCGGGCCGACCAGATCATCTCGGGCACGATCATCAATATCGTGGCGCTCGGCATCACCGGCTACCTGGCGCTGCTCATCAGCCAGAACTCGCCGCGGTCGGCGGGCAACTTCGGCAGCGTCAGCCTGCCGCAGCCGGTGACCGACATCCCGGTGCTGGGCTGGATCCTGCGCACCTTCGTCGAGCACGGCCCGATCACGCTGAGCATGCTCGTGCTCGTCGTCGTCCTTCAGGTCCTCCTCTACCGGTCGCGGTGGGGCCTGCGCACGCGCGCCGTCGGCGAGCATCCGCGCGCGGCCGAGACCGTTGGCATCGACGTCATCGCGCTGCGCTACCGCAACGTGCTGCTCGGCGGGCTGCTGGCCGGGCTCGCCGGCGCGTGGTTCACCATCGAGTACGGGAACTCGTTCCAGAGCGGCATGACCAACGGCCGCGGCTTCATCGCCCTCGCGGCCCTGATCTTCGGCCGCTGGACGCCGCTCGGCTCGGTCGGCGCGGCGCTCCTCTTCGGCTTCGCCGACACGCTCGGGCGGGCCATCCGTCAGACGCCACCGGCCGGCGACCTCGGCGTCGTCCTCGGGGCGATCCCGCCGCAGGTCTTCGCCGCGCTGCCGTACATCGTCACGATCATCGTCCTTGCCGGGGTCGTCGGCCGCAGCATTCCACCGGCGGCCGACGGGCAGCCGTATGAACGGGAGGCGACGGCTCGCTGAGCGGTCGCCGCGGCCTAGCTGGCCGCCAGGCCCAGGGTCGTGCTGGCCGTCGGGAGCGGCCGCGCGGCGGGCGGCACGCGCAGCAGGTCGATCGACAGGCCGGCCGCCGCCATATCGCGCACGACCGACGCATGGTCGTAGTCGACGCTGCGGAAGCCGACCGCCACATCCGGCTGGCCGATGTAGACGACGGCGTAGCGCGCCCGCGCGTCGCCATCGGTCCCGCAGCCGACCGAACCGGCCGCCACGAAGTGGCCCTGACCGACGACGCGGTGGAAGCTCTCGTGGGTGTGGCCGAAGCAGAACAGGTCGTCCGCCTCGTCGCTGGCGATGCGCGCGAAGTAGCGCGACGGCCGATCCGACCAGAGGTACTCAGTCTGCTTCAGCGGTGAGCCATGGAAGAGCAGCACCGAGCGCGCCTCGACGCTGAAGCGCTGGCTGGTCGGCAGGTTGCGCAGCCACGCCCGGTTCTCATCGGTCAGGCGCTCCTTCGTCCACGCCAGCGAGACCTCGCCCATCTCCTCGGTCTCGCGGCTCGGCCACAGCGCGCCGGAGTGGTCGCGGTCCATGCCGACCGCCTCGTCCCAGTTGCCCTGGACCGTTGGCACGTCGAGTGCCCGGAGCAGCTCGGTCACCTCGTTGGGATGCGGTCCCCGGCCGACGACGTCGCCCGCGCACCAGATCGCGTCGCATCCGATCTTGGCGGCGTCGTCGAGCACCGCGCGGAAGGCGGGCAGGTTGCCATGGAGGTCGGCGACGACGGCGATGCGCATGCGCGCATTCTAGGAGCGGCCGATCGCCGCGCAATCACCTGTTCGTGCGGTTCGCGACCCGTACATCGGTCCGCGCGGGGAGCTCAACGGCCCGTCCGGGACGCCCGAATCAGCCGGCGACGGCCATCCCCGCGGAAGCGAATGGCGCCGCGACGACGCTCACCCGACCGGCCACCGTGCGCGCCAGCTCGCGGAGGGCAGTCCCCGCCACCGAGGTCTCACCGCCCGGATACTGCGACGAGGTGATCGGCACGCCGGCGTCGCCACCGGTGCGCACCCCCGGCTCGAGCGGAATTCGGCCCAGCACCTCGAGCTCGAGCTCACGGGCGATCTTCTCGCCGCCGCCGGACCCGAAGATGTCGTGCTCCTCCCGGCAGTTGGGGCAGATGAAGCCGCTCATGTTCTCGACCACGCCGAGCGTCCGCACGTTGACCTTGTTGAACATGGCGATCGCCTTGCGGGCATCGGTGAGCGACACTTCCTGGGGCGTGGTGACCACCACCGCGCCGGTCAGCGGGATCAGCTGGCTGAGGCTCAGCGCAGCGTCGCCCGTCCCGGGCGGCAGATCGACGATGAGGTAGTCGAGCTCGCCCCATTCGACGTCGCGCAGGAACTGCTGGATGGCGGAGTGGATCAGCGGGCCGCGCCAGATCACCGGCGCATCGCCGGTGAGGAAATACTGGATGCTCATCATCCGCACGCCGTGGCTGATCACCGGGTTGACGCGATTGCCCGCGCCCGTCACGTGCGCGCCGTCGGTGCCCATCATCAGCGGGACGTTCGGGCCGGTGATGTCGCCATCGAGCAGCCCGACTCGCGCGCCGTCGCGCGCCAGGCTGACCGCCAGGTTGACCGCGACCGTCGTCTTCCCGACGCCGCCCTTGCCCGACGCCACCGCGATCGTGTTGCGCACGCCGGGGATGAGGTCGGCGGCGGGGCCGCCGAACGAGCGCTTCACGTTCGACGCCCAGTCGACCCGGACGGCGCTCGCCCCGAGCGCTTCCAGCTCGGAGACGATGTCCGACTCGATCTTCGCCTTGAGCGGGCAGGCCGGCGTGGTGAGCTCGACCTGCAGGTCGACCGCGCTGCCGTTGATGTCGATCGATTTCACCATGCCCAGCGAAACGAGGTCGCGTCCGATCTCCGGATCCTTGACGCGGCCCATCGCGGTCATGATGTTCTCGTTGGTGAGCGTGTCGGGCGTGGCGGGCATCTCGAAGCGCGGGCTTCCTTTCGTCTGGCGATGGAGGGGCTCACGCACGAGCGTAGCAGACGCGACGGCCGGCGTCCGTGACCGGGTCAGGCCGCGGGGCGCGCCGGCTCAGGGAAGGCCGTCGAACAGTCCCGATTCGGAGGTGGTCTCGACGCCGGCGGCGACCGGCAGGTTGCTGCGCACGAGCCGGTACGACTCGGTCGCCAGGTATGCCTGTCGCGCCTCGTGCGGCCAGTCGCTGAACGGTCCGGCCGAGCCGGTCTGCGAGACGTGGCGGCTGATCGCCGCGAGCTTGAGGTCCGCCAGCTCCCCGAGGTCGAGCGTCACCGTTCCACCATCCGACGGCGAGCCGTAGCCGTCGGGGACGCCGGCGCCGACCGCATCGAGCTGCTGTGGCGGCACGACCAGCTGGTAGAGCTTGGCCGCGCGCCAGGCGACCTGGTCCTCCTCGAGGTCGTCCTCGTAGGCCAGCGGCTCGGCTGCCTGCTCGAACGCCGTCTCGACGGCGCCGGCCAGGGTGATGTGATCGACGTCGCCGGTCACGCCGTTCGGCCCGAACGAGAGGATGACCTCCGGCCGATGCATGCGGATGGGCTCGACGATGCGGCTGACCAGCAGGTCGGGCTTGACCGATGCGAGCTGACCCTCGGCATAGTCGAGCATGCGCAGCACCCGCACGCCGAGCAACGCCACCGAACGGCGCATCTCGTCCTCCCGGACGGTATCGAGGTTGCGCCAGATCACCGGCTTGGCATAGGAGCGGTTCTTGCCCCCCGGCGCGGGTGGCTTGTCGTACAGCCTTGGGTCGAAGAACCCGCGCGTCGCGCAGACGACGACGACGTACGCGCCGCCCGCGACCGCCGTGGCGATCGCCCCGCCGAACCCGAACGCCTCGTCGCCGGGGTGCGCCACCACGACCATCAGGCTGCGCGCCGGGTTGCGCTCGCGGACCGGCCGCCAGATGGATGACACGGCCGGCAGTATATCGGCCTAGACGGGCGCTCCGACGCGGATCGCCGCATCCTGGGTCGCGTGGCCGTCGAGCGGCAGGGGCGTCGGCTCGACCGTCGGGGCCCGATCGACGAAGCTCGCGCGGTGCGCCGTGGCGACCGCCTGGCGGATCTCGTCGAGCGACATGATCTCCGTGCGCAGCAGCAGGTTCATCTCGTTGCGCAGCGTGGTGCGCAGCATCTCCGGTCCATCGGTCGAGATGGCCAGCGGCACCCGATGGTCGATCAGCAGGCGGATGATGCGTCGCACCTCGGCGAGGTCGTGGACGACCGCCGTGTTCAGGTTCGAGCTGGGGCAGACCTCGAGCACGATCTCGCGCTCGCGCAGCATGCCCATCAGCCGATCGTCGTAGGCGCTCTTGATGCCATGACCGATGCGCGTCGGCTCGAGCGCCTCGACCGCTTCACGCACCTCGTCCGCGCCACCGGTCTCGCCGGCATGCACGGTGACCCCCAGCCCGGCGCGACGGCACTCGGCGAAGATCTCCCGGTAGTCGGAGAAGCGGAACGACTCGACCACCGGTCCGGCGATGTCGACGGCGACCACGCCGCGATTGCGCCAGCTGATCGCCTTGGCAGCGATGATCTCGTTGAGCTCGACGCTGAAGCCGCGGTCCAGGCAGAAGATCAGTCCGGCGCGCACCTGCGGGTACTCAAGCACGGCGCGGTCCATGCCACGCACGGCCGCCGCGATGATGTGGTCGAGGTCCTGCTCGCCGCCGCGGTTGCGCTTCATCGGGTTGAAGCGCAGCTCGATGTCGGTGACGTTGTTCTTGCGATAGGCGCCGCCGATGACCTCGTAGACGCTGCGCTCGACGGCGATCGGGCTCGACTGGATCAGCTCGGTCCAGTGGAAGAGGTCCAGGTACGCCTGGAAGCCGCGTCGCCGCCGACCGACGGTGATCAGGTCACGGAACGCCCAGAAGTCCTTGGTCGGCAGCCGGATGCCCTGCGCATGGGCGATGCCCCACATGATCGCCGGCGTGACGGCGGCGCCGAGGTGGACATGGAGCTCGCTGAGCTGGGTGCGGGGGTCGAGTCTCGGCCGGGGCATTGACCTTTGAAGCGATGATCGACGCGGCCGGATGCGCGTGTCCGCGGAGTGTAGCAGCCGCAACCCGGCGGGGCTGCGGCCGCCGGAGCGGTGCTAGAATCGCGCCCGATGGACGTCAAGGCCTGGATCGAGTGGATCGGCAACGACAGCGGGAGCACGCTGGCGACGATCTTCCCGTACATCCTGCTCGGGCTTGCCGGGCTCTATGTGCTGTGGCTCGTCGTCGGCTACCTGCGCGTTTCGCAGGTCGGCATCGAGGCCGCGGGCACCACCCAGCCGGCGGTGCGCCTGCAGCGCGCGCCGGACGGCGTCTTCGAGCCGCCGCGCGGTGTCCCCTACTGCGCGAACGACGCGCTGCAATTCCCCGCCGAGGCGCGCTTCTGCCCGGTCTGCGAATCGGACCTGCTGGTCGACTGCGCCAACTGCGGCACCACCATCCGCGCGGCCGACGAGAGCTGCTACCGCTGCGGGACACGGACGCCGATCACCGCCTGACCCGCCGCGGTCGCCGGCCCTGGCCTGACCGATGACGATCGCCGGCGCGCTGCTCGTCGTCACGCTCGTCTCGCTCCTCGCGACCCTCCTCGTCTCGCTGATCTCCCTCACCATCCGGATTGCCGCGCCGGCGCATCCGGCCGAGGGTCCCGCGGTCGAGACGCCCGCCCGTCCGCTGCGGACCGTGGTCGACGCGGGCCTGCTGCTGTCGCTGGCCTTGGGCGTCGCCACGCTGATCGCCCGCGCCGCGCTCACCGGCCACGCGCCCTGGTCGAACCTCCACGAGTTCAGCCAGGCGTTCGCCGTCGCGCTGCTGGCGACGTACCTCGGCCTGGCGCGGCGCATGCCGATCGGCGATCTGGCGCCGCTGATCGCGCTCGTCGCGGCGGTCCTCGTCGCGTACGCGCTGACGCTGCCCGACGACATCCTGCCGCTCGTTCCCGCGCTCCAGGCGCCGCTGCTGCTCACCGTTCACGTCGGCGCGGCGATGCTCGCCTACGCAATGAGCGGCGTCGCCTTCGCCGCGGCCGTCGCCGAGCTGCTGCAGCGCCGTGCCGGCGACCGGATCGCGATGCTGCCGACGGCCGCCGCCGCCGCGACCGCGGCGCACCGATCCGTGGTCATCGCCTTCCCGATCCTGACGGCGGCCATCCTGCTCGGATCGGTCTGGGCCAACCTGGCGTGGCGCTCCTACTGGAACAACGACCCGAAGGAGCTGGCGGCGGCCGCCACCTGGCTCGTCTACGCCGCGTACCTGCACGTCTCGGTGCGGCACGACCGGTGGGCAGGCTACGCGCCGTGGCTGCTCGTCCTCGGGTTCGCGGCGGTGCTGTTCACGTTCCTGGGTGCCGGCCTGCTGTTCGTGGGCCAGCACAGCTACGCCGCCTCCTAGTCGCCCATCACCGAGCGGACATAGGCGCGCATCTTGGCCACGTTGGGGATGATGATCCAGCCGCGGCGGCTGTTCGGCTCGATCCCCATGAAGCGCGCATAGGCCGGCCCGAGCACCTGGCGGGTCACCTTGGCGTCGGCGCTGCGAACGCCGATCTCCCGCAGCGTGGCGATCTCGGCGAGTGGCAGATCGGTCTTCAGCGAATCAAAGGAACGCAGCAGCGCGAGAACGTTGAGATCGGTGTCCGGGTCGACCAGCTTGCGGAAGATGGCCATCATCACCTGCTGCTGACGTCCCTGTCGCGCGAAGTCGCCGTCCTGGTGACGGGTGCGCACGTAGCCGAGCGCCGCGTTGCCATTGAAGTGATGCACGCCGGCCTTCAGGTTGAGCTTCACCGTGCGATCGTAGATCGCGTATGGCACGTCGATGTCCACGCCACCGACCGCATTGACCAGCGCGCCGAAGTCGCTCATGTCGAGCGCGAGGTAGTAGTCGATCGGTACCCCGTAGGTCTTCTGCAGGGCGCCACGCAGCGCCTCGATGCCGTGTGCTGCGTACAGCGAATTGATCTTGCGCGGCCAGACCCCGCCACCGGCCAGCGGGACGTCGACGGTGTCGCGCGGCAGCGACACCATGGCGATCCGATCGTGCCTGGCATTGACGCTGACGACGATCATCGCGTCGGTGTTGATCGGCATGTCGCGCGACGCGCGATCCGGGTTCGAGTCGATGCCGGCGATCAGGACCGTCACACGGCGCCCAAGCAGCTCCTCGTCGAGCGGCGTCGGCGTCGGAGCGGGGCTCGGAGTCGGTGATGCCGTTGGCGTCGGGCTCGGCGAGGGGCTGGCGGTCGGCGTCGGTGATGGGTTGGCGGTCGCCGTCGGGCTGGGAGTGGCGCTGCACGCGCCGAGGATGAGGGTGATGGCCAGCAGCAGCAACGGCAGCCGGCCCGCGCTCGGGGGTCGGTCGAACATCGGCGGCATGATACCCGCTGCTAGGCTGAAGGCGTGGAGCACCGCGAGATCAGCATCCATACCGGCGCACGCCGCGGCCTGTTCGACCTGACCCATGCCTGCGTCGACTTCCTGCGCTCGGCCGCGGGCGACCGGGACGGCCTGCTGAGCGTCTTCGTCCCGCACGCCACCGCGGGCGTCTGCGTCATGGAGCTCGGCGCAGGGTCGGATGCCGACCTGCTCGTCGCGCTCGATCGACTCCTGCCGCGCGACGACCGATGGCGGCACGCGCACGGCTCGCCGGGACACGGCGCCGACCACGTCCTGCCGCTGCTCGTGCCGCCGTCGGTTTCGATCCCGGTGGTCGCCGGACAGCTGCAGCTCGGTACCTGGCAGTCCGTCGCGCTGCTCGACCCGAATCCCGACAACGCCACGCGACGCGTGCGGCTGTCGTTTCTGGCTGGCTGAGCCTCAGCCCGCGGCCGCCATCCGCTCGACCTGCTGCTGGGCGCGCGCCGGGTCGCTCGTTGGCTCCTCGCAGGCATAGCCACGGCAGACGTACGCCGTGGCGCTGCCGTCACGCGCCGCCTTGCCGATGAAGATGCTCCATTCGGCCGTCGCGTCTCCGGGCGCGACGGAGGCGATCACCAGGTCCGGCGCATACGGTCGAGCCACCGCTTCGCGAAGCTCCCGCGCGCGGTGGTCGCCGGGCTCACCGGCGATCACCGCGTCGGAGGGGCGGCCCAGCGACCGATCGACCGCGGCGAGCATGCGGCCGAACATCGACGGCTGGCGGTTGAGCGCCGGCGCGACGGCACGCAGGATCGATCGCGCGCGACGGTCATCGTCGGCAGCACCGCTGAGCAGGGCGAGGCGCAGCAGCACGTCGGCGGCCACCGAGTTCGCCGCGGGCGTCGCCGAGTCGATGAGCGAGCGCGGGCGCGCGAAGGTCGCCTCGTGCTCGGCACTGGTGTCGTACAGCGTCCCCGAAGCCGCGTCCCAGAAGTCGGCCGTCATGCGCCGGACCAGGGACGCGGCGAGGACCAGGTCGTCGGCACGGCCGAGCGCGGCGTGAGCCGCCAGCAGCCCGTCCGCGACGTTGGCGTAGTCCTCGCTGAAGCCGGGCGTATGCGCGGTGCCGTCGCGCGCCGTGCGCCACAGGCCGCCGTCCGGCCGGAGCAGCCGCCCGCGGATGAATGCAACCAGCCGCTCGGCGGCGGCCGCGTAGCGAGCATTGCCGAGCGCGAGCGCGGCGTGCGCCAGAGCGCGAAGTGCCATCCCGTTCCAGGCGGCCAGCTGCTTCTCGTCGCGCGCCGGCCGCGGGCGGCCCTCCCGGGCGTCGAGGAGCGCGGAGCGCCCGCGCTCGACGAGCTCCGGCGGAGCGGAGCTGGTGAGGTGCAGGACCGAGCGGCCATCCCAGTTGCCGTCAGCGGTGACGTCCCAGTACGCGGCCAGCACGCGCTGCTCGTCGGCATCAAGCCCGTCGGCCGCGAGCACGCTGGTGAACTCGTCGAGCGTCCAGACGTAGAAACGTCCTTCCTCGCCCTGGCTGTCGGCGTCGAGCGCGGCCGCAAAGCCGCCGGCATCGGTCTGCAGCTCGCGCAGCATGAAGTCCAGCGTATCGCGCGCCACGTCGGCGTAGCGCTGGACGCCGGTCGCGCGCCAGGCTTCGAGGTAGCAGTGGGCCAGCAGGGCATTGTCGTAGAGCATCTTCTCGAAGTGCGGCACCAGCCACTGTGCGTCGGTGCTGTAGCGCGCGAAGCCGCCGCCGAGCTGGTCGTGGATGCCGCCGTCGGCCATCCGATCGAGCGTGACCATGACCATCCGCAGCGTGCGATCGTCACGGGTGTGGCGCCAGCTGCGCAGCAGGAACTCGAGCGTCATCGGCGCGGGGAACTTCGGCGCGCCGCCAAAGCCCCCGTCGACCGGATCGAACGTGCTCGCCAGCCGGATGACCGCCTGCTCGAGCTGACGTTGCTCGGGCTCGGCGCTGCCCGGCGACACGCCGAGCTGGCTCCGCAGGTGATCGCTCAGCTGACGCGCCTGCATCTCGATCTCCGAGCGCCGGCTGCGATACGCGTCGGCGACGGCTTCCAGGACGCGCGGGAACGCCGGCATGCCGTGGCGGTCCTCCGGCGGGAAGTACGTTCCGCCGAAGAACGGCTGGAGGTCCGGCGTCAGGAAGACGCTCATCGGCCAGCCGCCGCTGCCGGTCATCGCCTGGACGGCGGCCATGTAGACGTCGTCGAGGTCCGGACGCTCCTCGCGGTCGACCTTGATGTTGACGAAGTGCTCGTTCATCAGCGCCGCGGTCGCCGGGTTCTCGAACGACTCGCGTTCCATGACGTGGCACCAGTGGCATGCCGAATAGCCGATCGAGACGAAGATCGGCCGGTCGTCGGCCTTCGCCCGTTCGAGCGCCTCCGGTCCCCACGGGTACCAGTCGACCGGGTTGTGCGCGTGCTGCAGCAGGTACGGACTGGTCTCGCGCGCAAGGCGGTTGGTGTGAGCGGGTTCGGAGACCATGCCGTCAGTCTCGCATCTCGCGCGGCTGATCGCCGGCGGCGTGGCCGACCGCCGGCGGGCGTCAGACTGCTACGGCAGTGTCGCGCGCGATCGTGCCGTCACGGACTTCCAGCACCCGATCGGCCGTCTCGGCCATCCCGGCGTCGTGGGTCACGATGACGAATGTCGTGCCCAGCGTTCGATGGACGTCTCGAAACAGGGCGTTGACCGCCTGAGCGTTCTGCGTGTCGAGATTGCCGGTAGGCTCGTCGGCGAGGACCAGGTCAGGGCGGTTGATCAGCGAGCGGCCGATCGCGACCCGCTGCTTCTGCCCCCCAGACAGCTCATCCGCCGGCTTGTCGAGCAGATCACCGATCCCCAGCAGGTCGGCGAGCTGCGCCTGCCAGCCGAGCAACCGGCGGTCCACCCGTGCGCCGGCAATCCGGGCGGGCATCAGCAGGTTTTCGCGCACGCTGAACTCCGGCAGCAGGTGATGGAACTGGAACACGAAGCCGATGTGGCGGCTGCGCAGCGACGCCCGGCGACGATCGTCGAGGTGATCGGTACGTTCCCCGAGTAGATCGAGACGCCCTGCCGACGGACGGTCGAGCAACCCGAGCAGGTTCAGCAGCGTCGACTTGCCCGATCCCGACCGACCGACGATCGCGAGGTACTCGCCCGGGTCGATGTCGAAGGTCGCATCGCGCAGCGCGGCGGTGGCAGCATCTCCCTCGCCGTAGCGACGAGCGATGCCGAGGGCGGCGACGAGCTCACCCATTCTGAATCACCTCGATCGGGTCGAGCCGCGACGTGCGGCGGTATGGAATGAATGCGCTCAGCAGCGCGATGCCGACGCCGACACTCGCGCTGATTGCCACGAACGAGGCATCGATCGAAACCGGAAACAGGCTGGCGGACGAGCTCGCCGCGGCATCGAACGCGGCAATCAACGCCCATCCGACGCCGATCCCCACCGCCGTGCCGGCAACGCCGAGCAGTGCACCCTGCCAGACGAAGACGGCGCCGGAAGCCGCATCGGTCAACCCCAGCGCCTTCAGGATTCCGATCTGCCTGGTCTTCTGCACGGCCGCAATCGCGAGCGTCGATGCGATGCCGAGGCCCACCGCGATCACGACGAACACCTGGATCATGATCGAGCTGATGCCCTGTGACCGCAGTCCGGAGAGAAGCGAGGCATTTTCGGCCTGCCAGTCAGTTGCCGCGACCCCCGGGAGGCTGTCGAGCGCGGCGGCCACGCCGTCGGATCCGAAGACGTCCGCGACCTGAAGCTCGACGAGATCCCAGCTGTCCCGGGCGGGCGTCAGCACATCCGGAGCGACCGCCGGGGCGGCGAACGCCGTGCTGGCATTCACCGCCGCCACGCCGAGGTCGAAGATGCCGACGACGGCGGTCGAGATCCGCGCGCCGCTATCCGTCACAAGGTCGAGCTCGTCGCCGACGCGGACACCGTTCTTCTCGGCGAAGTCCAGTCCCACGACGATTTCGTGCTCGCCGCTCTCCCCTGTTCCCTCCACCATGCGGTCGGCGAGGTCGTAGATCTGGTCTCGGGCGTCCGGCTGCATGATTCGCAGGACGAGCGGCTCGGCGCCGTCGCCGACGCGGGCAAGGACCGATTCGCGATGCTGTGGCACGACCGCCGTTATCGTCGCATCGTCCAATCGAGTGGCCAGCTCCTCGTCAATGCGCAGCGCGTCACCGTCGCGCTCGGCGGTGAGTGTCACATGAGCGCTCGTTCCGACCGTGGTCTGGAGCAGCGACGCCTGGAGGCTATTGATCAGGGAACCCACGAACACCTGTGTGCCAATGCCGACGCCGATGCCGAGCACGATCAGCGCCGATTGAACCTTCGAGCGCCAGAGGAAGCGGCGCGCGATCTGAAGTGGTAGCAGCATCATTCATCCCGTCTATGGTTTGTCCAACCGTAGTTGGGGGATCCTACCACACACTCCGGCTCGCTGTCTAGGGTTCGTCCACCCACAGCGAAAGCGCGGGCTGACGCGGCACTTGTCAGGCCGGAAGCGACACCGCGTCAGCCGCGAACTGCTCCTGGTAGAGCCGGGCGTACAGGCCCTCGTGGCGCAACAGCTGGGCGTGCGAGCCGCGTTCGACGATCCTGCCACGCTCGAACACGAGGATGAGGTCGGCGCGCAGGATGGTCGACAGTCGGTGCGCGATGGCGATCGTGGTGCGCCCTTCCATCAGGAGCGTGAGCGCTCCCTGGATCAGCCGCTCGCTGACCGTATCGAGCGCGGAGGTTGCCTCGTCCAGGATCAGGATGCGCGGGTTCTTGAGCAGGACGCGTGCGATCGCGACCCGCTGCTTTTCTCCGCCGGACAGCTTGTAGCCGCGCTCGCCGACCACGGTGTCATACGCAAGCGGCAGCTCCATGATTCGCTGGTGAATGGCCGCCGCGCGCGCCGCCGCCTCGATCTCGTCCATGGTCGCTTCAGGCTTCGCGTACCGCAGGTTTTCGAGCACGGTGTTGTGGAAGAGGTACGTTTCCTGGGTGACCATGCCGATCACCGCGCCGATCGACTCGAGCTTGATGTGTCGCACGTCGATCCCATCGATCCGCACCGCACCGGAGTCCACGTCGTAGAGCCGCGGGATCAGATAGGTCGTCGAGGTCTTGCCGGCGCCGGACGGCCCGACCAGCGCGACCAGCTGACCGGGTCGCGCCTCGAAGGAGAGGTCCTCCAAAGCGAACGGCCGAATGGATGTCGACACTGCCCGTCCGGAGGCTTCCGCTTCCGCTGCCTCGCCCGCCACGGCGACCTGCGCCGGTGCGACCGGGTACCGGAAGGAGACGTTGTCGAACGCGACCTCGCCGCGCGCACGTACCGGGTCGAGCGCAACGGCATCGGGCGCATCGGCGATCTCATGCGGCATCTCGAGGTACTCGAAAATGCGATCGAAGAGCGCCAGGGCTCCCTGGATCTCGACCTGCACGCTCAGCAGCTGGCCGAGCGGGAAGAAGAGGCGCGACTGCAGCGTGGTGAAGGCCACGATCGTGCCGATGCCGACCGTCTGATCGCCGCCGATGATCAGATAGCCGGCCAGCAGGTAGACCAGCGCCGGACTGATGCTGAAGAAGGTGCCGATGAAGGCGAAGAACCAGCGGCCGATCATCTGCTGCCGGATCTGAAGGTCGCCGAGGCGCCGCGACTCGCGGGCGAAGCGATCGACGGACGCCTGCTGCTGACCGAATGTCTTCGAGAGCAGGATCCCCGACACCGAGAGCGACTCCTCGGTGATGGCGCTCACCTCAGCCAGCGATTGCTGCGTCAGCGTGGCCACCTGCCGGCGGACCTTCCCGACGCGGAAGGTGATGTAGAGGAAGATCGGCATCATCCCGAGGCTGAGCAGCGTGAGGCGCCAGTCGATCACCGCCATGGCGATCACCGTCGTGGCCACCGTGGCGAAGTTGGAAAGCAGCGAGGCGGCGGTATCGGTGACCACCGACTGCACCCCATTCACGTCGTTGCCGATACGGCTCTGAATCTCCCCCGTGCGCGTCTCGGTGAAGAACCGGAGCGGCATCCACTGCAGATGTCGGTACAGCGCCAGCCGCAGGTCATCCATCACCCGCTGACCGACGACATTGGACAGGTACGTCTGTCCGACGCCGATGAGGCTGGTGATGATCGGCAGGATGACCATCAGCCCGACCTGGAGGTAGAGCAGGCCGAGATCCTTCGGACCGAGCAGGTTGTCGATGATCAGCTTGAGCAGGATCGGATTGACGACGCCGATGCTGACGCTGACCAGGATGGCGACCGCGATGATCGCCAGCCTTCCCCGATACGGCAGGAAGAAGCCGACGATCCGGCGGAACGTGCGCCGGCCCGTTCCCGGCCGGCGACGCAGGTCGGGATCGACGCCGCCGCCCCAGTGACCGCCGCGTCGGGTCATTCGAGGATGATCGACAGGAATGCCTGCGCCAAGCCGATGCCCTGCGGGGCGCCCATCAGCTCCGCCCGCTCACGGACACGCGTCTCGACGTCGTCGCGATCGCCCACCTGGCTCACGTGCCGGCGCAGCGCCTCGAGACCGACCTCGAACGTGTCGGCCACGTCGACCCACAGGTTCGGCTGCTCGACGCCGAAGAGCAGCACCTGGCGGACCTTCCAGGGCTGGAACCCCTCCTTGACGAGCTCCGGGAAGTTCAGGAAGTCGCGCGCCGCCGGATAGACCGATGCGAGCGTCGCTTCGCCGGTGGCCAGGTGGTCGGGATGCCCGATGAACGGGTTGTGGTCGAGCCGGCGCTGCGGGTTCTGGGTGATCACCAGGTCCGGTCGGAAGCGGCGGATCTGCCGGCTGATATCGCGACGCAGGTCCAGCGAGGGAGTGAGATACCCATCCGGGTAGCCGAGGTGCACGATCTCGGTCACGCCGAGCACGTCGGCGGCGGCACGCTGCTCGGCAACGCGGGTGGCAGCCAGTTGCTCCGGGGTCACCGCCGGATCCTCGGTCCCCTTGCCGCCGTCGGTGGTGACGACGTAGTCGACGCGCACGCCGGCACGCGTGAGCGAGGCGATGGTTGCCGCGGCGCCGAACTCGGCGTCGTCGGGGTGGCTGATCACGACGAGGGCGCGTTCGAGCGGTGCGATGAGCTGATGTCGTTCGATTTCGGTCATATCCAGCGCATGCTACTGCGATTGCCGCTCCCCGATCGGTGGCCCGATTGACCGTCGGCAGCAGTGTTGCGCATACTCTCCCGCAGTATGGAACCAGCTCATTTCCGGCACGCGTACACGAAGGATCGGCGCTTGCTGCTCAACCGCCTCAAGCGAATCGAGGGGCAGGCGCGCGGCATCCAGCGGCTCGTCGCCGATGAGGCCTACTGCCTCGACGTCCTGCAACAGGTCGAGGCGCTGACTGCCGCCGCGGACCAGGTCGCGCTGCTCCTGCTGGAGGACCATATCCAGGGCTGCCTGGGGCATGCGGTATCGACCGGCCAGGGTGAGCCGTATGTCGACGAGGTGATGACCGTCGTCCGGCGGGCGATGGGCCGCCGCGGCGCACGTCGCACACGGAAGCCGGAGCCGCTGGCAGGGGAGTCGGCCGACTGAACAGCGGGAGTGCCGCAGGGGGGAACCACGGCACTCCCGGGCACGAGTGTAGCGATCTTCGTCAAGCGCGGAGGAACCGCTTGCTCGCTACTCGCCGAAGATCGTCAGCTGCTCGCCGCCACGCTCGATGAGAGGGTCGAGACCGAGCACCGGCTCGAGCCAATCCAGGCTTGCGCCCTTCCGGGCGGCCAGCGTGGCGAAGTGCTGCCACTTGAGGACGTGCCAGTTCTGGCGCGCCATCTCGGCGCGCAGCCACGGCGAGCGCTCGAGCTTCAGACGCAACAGCTCACCGCGCTCGGCCGGAATGACCAGGAAGCGGGCCTGCTCGTCGCCGGGCGGGATCTCGCGGCCGCGGTGCAGCACCGCCTCGCCGACCATCGCCGTCCACTCCACTTCGAAGAGGAAGGTGACCCGGCCGCGGACGTACCACATCGCGTCGACCGCACCGAGCGCCTCCGCCGGTGCGCGCAGCACGAGCGGGAGGTAGGCGCGCCGCTCCTCGTCGCCCAGTCGCTCCCCCAGTGGACTGCCGTCGACCAGCCGCGTCTGCTCGCGCTTGCTGATCCAGGCGCGCATCCCGAGCCGGTGGGCGTAGTCGGCCAGCGCAGCGATGACCCGGCCGTGGTCGTCGAGGCGCCGGGCAAGCTCGTCCTCGGTGCGCAGCTGTCCCCTGTCGCTTACCGATGCATACGCCGCCAGGCAGGCACGCACCAGCTCCTCGTCGGGAGCCGCGAGCCCCGGGAAGAGAGCGTACACCCGCTCCAGGAACCCGTTCTCGTCCAGCCGCCCGGCGGTCGACAGGATGGAGAAGGTCACCCACTCGACCCGATCGGCGAGCGGCGCCTCGGCGAGCTCCGGCTGGCGGAGCCACCACTGCGGTCGCTCACCTTCGCCGACGCGGACCAGCGTCGGGTGATCGTCGCGCCACAGCTCCTCCTGCAGCAGCGTGGCGAGCAGCGCGGGGCCGCCGCGCGCCAGCCGTTCGTCGCCCGCGTCGTCGGCGCCCTCGAGCTGTCGCTCCACGCGCAGCCCGGCGACGCGTCGCAGCAACCCTCGTTGCTCGAGCTCGAGGAGCACCGCGGCGGCGATCCTGGTCAGGCCGGCCGGCTCGCCGCGGTCGCGCAGCAGCCCGAGCGCGGCGGCCGCCATCGCCTCGGCCAGCTCCGGGTAGGTCAGCCGCTCGCCCTCCGCGCCGAGCTTCAGTGGTCGCGGCTGGACGGCATCGCGCAGCCGGTCCTCCGCCGACGGCTTGCGGAAGTGCAACCGGACGCCGTCACCGGAGCGGCGGGACTCGCGGATCACCACGTCGACGAGCTGCAGGCCGGCGCCGGCTGCGGCGACCGCCACGCTGAGCATGCGATCGGGGTCGTCACCCTCGAGCAGGACACTGCACCAACCGTCGGGCTTCAGCGCGCCGGCGGCGGACGCGATCCCGTGGCGCAGCGCCGCCGCCTCGGCGGCCTCGGTGCGGTCGATCGGCGCACCGAAGAGCGGCTCGAGCCGGAGCGTCTCGGCCGCCTCGCGGCCCATGAGCCATGCCGTGGCGAGGTACTCGAAGCTCAGCTCGTCCAGGCTCGGGGGCGCGCCGGTCGAGCCGAGCACGAGATCGATGCTCTCCGGCGGCAGGTACTGGCCGACGACCGCCGGCCGGCAGCGGACCCACAGCACGTTCGCGGCGGTCACGCCGCCCAGCTCGCCGAAGTCGGCCGCGAAGCGCACGCTGCGCCGGGGATCGGCCACCGCGGACAGGGCGGTGCGCACGTCGCCGACGGCGGCCTCGAACAGCTGCCAGACGTTCACTTCCCGCTGGTGCCGCGACGCCGGCTGGCGGACATGCCCGTTCGAGATGCGCAACGACGCCACTCGGCCGGGATAGCCGTTCAGCCGGCTGGCCGGAAGCAGGCAGGCGGCCAGCGCCAGGCGCATCACCGCCGCCATCGGCTGGGAGCGGAACTCGGCGTCGATCTTGTTCGCGATCGTCTGCAGCGCGTAGAGGTTGCGTGCGGTGTACAGCGCCAGCAGCTCGTCGGCCAGACCGTCGTGTCCGTCGAGCGACGGGAATCGGTCGCGGAGCTGCTGGTAGTGCTGGCTCTGCTGGACCGCGGGCGCCGAGCTCATCACCGTCTCGGGTCGGACGGTCGAGGCGTAGCGCGGCGCATCGGTCCGGGCGGCGCTGGCCGGCGGATCCGCCGGCGTAGGCGCCGGTGGCGGCGGGCCACCGCGCTCGCCGAGTGGCGCGTCGGCGGTCAGCCCGGTGGGAGCCGGCGGCAGGTCATCGTCGGCATCGGCTGAAGGGTCCTCGCTCGGCGGGGAAGGGTCGACCGGCCGATCGATGCCCAGCTTCGCCAGGTCCGCGTCGTCCACGGCCGCAACCTGCTCGTCCGCGGCGCCGAGCGAGTCACATGTCGCGCAACGATAGATCTTGCGACCGGGAGCGTCAGCGTCGCGCGGCCAGATGAACTGGTCGCCCACCACCGGACGTCGGCACGTCGCGCAACGGGTCGCGTACAGCTCCTCGATGTGCTGCTTGAGCGGCACGTCGACCCGCCGCGAGCGGGCGAGCTGCACGAGGGCGGCGTCGATCGCGGCAGCATCCGGCGCCAGCAGGAACGCCTGGCCCGCGAGCTGCGCGAACGGGCTGGGATCGGCGGCGACGGCACGCAGGCCGTTGGCCACGGCACGACGGGCGGTCCAGCCGGTCCCGGCCCAGGGGTCGAGGACCGTGTCACCGGCGCGGGCGAAGGCCGTCAGGTCGGCATCGATGAGGTTGTCGGCAGGCGAGGGGAAGTAGCGCTCGAGCAGCGCCAGCCCGGGAAGGCGTCGCGGAAGGACGACATGATCGTGTCGTTTCCGATCGGCCTCGGGCATCGGCTCCTACGATTCTTCGAGCAGCTCTTCCTCGAGCTCCGGCTCGGCTGAGAACTCCGGGAGCGTGGTGTCGAGCTCCTCGACCTCCTCGGACTCCTCGTCGAGCTCTTCGCTCTCCTCCTCGTCATCGTAGCGGAGCGCCGTGCCCTTCATGTACGGTCTGACGTCACCCGCTCGAGCTGCCGTGCTGCCCGGGAACGAGACCTTGCCGAAGTTCGCGGCATGGGCGAACACCTCGCGGATGATGATCCGCACATCGTCGTTGCCGACGACGGTGATCACCGCCTCGTAGCGATTCCCGCCGTCGATCAGCTTCACCAGGCGCGACCCAACGCGTGGCTCCACCTGGCCGACCTCGGTCTCGCCGACCCGGGCAACGAGCTGGTCACCATCGACGACGAGCTCCACGCCGTCGCCCGGCGACAGCGGCGCCAGGACCGCGGGCGCGGCGATGTTGATCAGGCGGGCATGCCCCGTCTTGCCCATCTCCTCGATGAAGTGCGCTGCGGAGGCGCGCTCCGGGCGGCCGCCCTTGGCCTTCTGACCATCGCCGCCGGGGCGAGCGCCGCCGCTGGCCACCAAGACGCGCAGCCGCTCGACGTTGCGTTCGGCGATCCGGTTCGTCGTGTCGCGAGCGAGTGCCTGCTCGTAGGCCTCCAGCGCTTCCTCGTCACGACCCAGCTCGGCGAGCGCCTTGCCGAGCCGGTTGTAGGCATCGGTATCGGGGCCAAGTTCCAGGAGCTCGCGGTTGGTCTCGACCGCGGTGTCCCAGTCGCCGCGCGTGGCCTGCGCAATGGCGGCATCGGTCAGCTGGCGTCGCTGACGGTTGATGGTGTCGATCTCACCGAGCGTCATCGCTTCTGACGTCTCCAGTCACTAGGGGTAACTCGCACGAAAGCCCCTCGACGGGCGGACCCGGCGAGAGGGCGCCTTGTTGTAGCACCGGGCATCAGCGGTGTCAACGCGACCCGAACGAGCGGGCGCTTGGTCGCTCGTGGAGGATCAGGCGAGCTGGTGCAGGAGGAGTGCCACCACCAGGCCGAGCACGCCGATGATGCCGAACTCGAGCAGCACGCTGCGCAGCGACGAACCCTCGTCGAGCGCCTCGATCGCCCCGCCCCACGCGTAGAAGGCCAGCGCGACGAGGGCGGGTCCGGCAACGCCAGGCAGGTCGAGGAGCACCACCGCGGCGCCGGCTTGCGCGACGGCGAGGACGTGGATCATCGCTTCGCCCACCGCACGGATGCCGCTGCTGCCGCGTGCCTCGGCCGCACGGATGGCGAGAACCAGGGCGATGAGCAGGATGAGGATCAGCGACGGCGGCCAGCCGCCCGTGCCGAAGACGCGCCAGATCCCCGCGGCCGCGAGGAAGACGATCCCCACCAGGGTCAGGTCGAGCATCGTGCGCGGACCGATGCCTGCGGCGAAGCGCAGCTCGAGCCAGAAGACCGACCAGAGGAGCACGGCCGCAAGCGGCGTCAGGAGCAGCGCCGTTCCCGGCGCGACGAGGCGTCCGAAGAGCGTGAGGGCGACCGCGGCCATCGCCGGCGTGGCGTACCGCGCGAAGCCGAGCCCCAGGCGCGCCGGACCGATGAGCCGCACCGCGGCCACACCGGCCAAGGCGAGCTCGGCGCCCACGGCGACCGCCAGCCAGAACGGGCTTCCCAGCCAACCGACCGCGGCCAGGACGGCCAGCACGATCGAAACGCCCAGCAGCTCGGGGCGGTCGATCCGATCCAGGACGCGTGCCGCGCGTCTGCCTCGCAGCATGCCGTCCATCATCGGACCAGCTCCAAGAGCTCGTCGGCCGAGCGCGACGAAATGACCTGCTCCGCGGTGAGCCATGCGCGGCGCGCCATCGACACGCCGTAGCGCAGCTGGTTCAGCTCCTCGGTGCGATGCGCGTCGCTGGCGACGGTCAGCCGTGCGCCGGCCGCGGCAGCCGAGCGAGCCAGCGCGTCGTCGAGGTCAAGCCTCGGACTGCCATTCAGCTCGAGGATCGTCCCGGTCGCCGCGGCGGCCGCGAAGACCCGTGGCCAGTCGAGGGCCAGGGGGTCGCGCCGGTTCACGATGCGACCGGTGGGATGCGCCAGGATGTCGACATTCCGGTTCTCGATCGCGGAGAGCGCCCGCGCGGTGAGCTGTTCGCTCGACTGGGCGCGACCGGTGTGGATGCTCGCCACCACGACGTCGAAGCGCTCGAGCAGCTCATCGGAATAGTCGAGCGATCCATCGGCCCGAATCTCCATCTCGGTGCCGTGCAGGATGCGGAAGGGCGCCAGCTCGGCGTTCAGCCGCTCGATCACCGCGCGTTGCTCCTCGACGCGCTGCGGTGGCAGGCCGCGCGCGATGCCGAGCGACGGCGAGTGATCGGTGAGCACGATCCACGACCGCCCGATGTCGCGGGCCGCGCGCGCCATCGTCTCGATCGAATCGACGCCATCGGTCCAGTCGGAGTGGGTGTGCGTGTCGCCGCAGATGTCGTCCAGCGTCACGAGGTGAGGCAGCGTTCCGGCAGCCGCCGCCTCCACCTCGCCGGTGTCCTCGCGTAACTCCGGCGCGACCCAGGCCATGTCCAATCGGGCATACACCTCCTCCTCGCTGGCGACGAGCTGCAGCTCGCCCGACTCCATGACCTTGAAGCCCTTCTCGGACAGCGACCAGCCACGGGCCAGCGCGCGCCCGCGCAGCGCCACGTTATGGTCGCGGCTGCCGGTGAAGTGGACGAGGTGCGTGCCCCAGGCTGCCGGTTCACAGACCATCAGGTCGACCTGCGGTCCGTCGCGCAGCACGATGCTCGACTTGTCGGTGCCTGCGCTGACGACGTGGTCGACCTCGGGAAGCGCGTCGAGGGCGGCAATCAGCGCAGCCGGCTCGTCGACCGCGGCGAGCAGGTCGAGGTCGCCGATCGTTGGCCGCCGCCGGCGAAGGGAGCCGGCCGCCTCCAGCCGAACGACACCGCGCGTCTCGCGCAGGCGCGCGATGAGACCGGCAACCAGCTCGTCCGCGTCGTGGAGCAGCAGCCGCGTGCTGCGCTGCTCGATCCGCGCGATCCCCGCCAGCACGTTCTGCTCGGTCCGCTCGGAGAGCCCCTTCAGCGAGCGAAGCGCGCCCTGCTCGGCGGCGGCGCGCAGCGCGTCGATCGAGTCGATGCCCAGCTCGCCGTGCAGCTGCTTGATGGTCCGCGGACCGACGCCCGGGATGCGGAGCATGTCGAGCAGCCCGCTGGGGACCTGCGCGCGCAGCCGCTCGTGATATTCGAGGCGGCCAGTCTGCGACAGCTCGGCGAGCTTGGCGGTCAGTGCCGGGCCGGCGCCGGGCAGCTTCGGCGGCGTTCCCCGGCGAAAGAGCGCCGCGACGTCGTCCGGGTAGCGCTCGACGGCATCGGCGACACGACGGTAGGCGACGGCCTTGTAGACGACCTCGCCGAGGATGTCGAGCATGTCGGCGATCTCTCCGAAGATCCTGGCGAGCTCGCTGTTGCTCATCGCGCCGACGTCGCCCGAACGTGGCGCGGGACGTGGTCGCGGCATCGCGCCATTCTAGAAGCCAAACGACCCGCTCCGGCTGGAGCGGGTCGTATCGGTCAGGGATGGATCAGCGGGTGCGGCTGCGTCGGACGCGCGGCAGGGTCAAACTGAAGATCCTGTTCTTTCGGCGTCGGCGCGGGGCGGCCGAAATGCGACGGGCCTGTGCATCTTCGAGCAGCTCCTGCTGACGCAGCTCGGCCTGCATCTCCCAGAAGCTGGTCATGCGTGCCTCCTTCGAGGGATTCAGATGTTGGGTCGAGGGACCTCACGGATGCCGGGCCGGCTGTCGACGCCGATGACGGCTCCCGCAAGGGCGAGCGCCAGGACGAGCGCGATGATGACGAGCTCCGACATGTCCGACCTCCTCGACGTAACTCTTTTCTTGCTTGCTAACGGTTACGTGCCCCAGTCTAGGCGCCTGGAGGTAACTTGTCAAGTGCGATATACTGGTTACTTCATGAGCCTGAACCACGACACGGTGCCCGAGCCGAACCATTCCGACGAGCTGTTCGTGGCCTTCGCCAACACGCTCGAGTTCGAGCGCGGCGAACCGGTCGACGCGCTGCCCGACGCGGAGGCGCTGCTCGGCTGGCTGCGCGACCGCGCGCTGATCAGCGATCGCGCCCGGGCGGTCGAGATCGGCCGCCTCGTGCACGACAGCGCCGAAGCCGAACGGCGCATGGAACGCTTCCGGCACCTGCGCCACCTGCTGCACGACATCGCCGGCAGCGTCGATCGCCGCGGCCGCCCCAGCCGTGTGCAGGTGCGGGAGCTCAACCACATCCTCCGCCACGGATTGCACTACCACGAACTGCGGCTCGACGACGACGGCACCCGCTACGCCTTCGCGCAGGTCGGCGACCGGCTCGACCAGGCACGCGCCACGATCGCGAGCTCGCTGGCGCACTTCCTTGCCGACGACGACGCGTCGCGCCTGCGCACCTGTGCGAATCCGGGCTGCCGATTCGTGTTCGTCGACCGCTCCCCCGCCGGCCGGCGACGATGGTGCGACATGCGCACCTGCGGCAACCAGGCCAAGGTCGCCCGCCACCGCGCCAGGGCGAAGCACGATGCGTCACGTGGAGCCGAGGGCCTCACGCCGGCGCGCTAGAATGTGCGACGGCCGCTGTGGCGGCTTCTTCGACGACGAAACCCGCACCGAGGCTACGCGCGACCGACGTGGACGCCGGACCCAGTAGACGCAATGACCGCGCTCGTGGCGGAAAGGACGTGCGCGAGGTGACCGCCTAGCGGCGAGACGCGAGGCCAGCCCCGCGATCCGTAGACCACCCGCTCACAGCGCAACGGCTGTTCTCGAGAGCGAGGTGGTCATTCCATGCTCTTCCTGAGCCAGATCATCGGCCGGCCGGTGCTCGACCGCCACGGCGAGCCATTCGGCAAGGTGCGCGACCTCATCGTCGCGCTCGGCGAGCGTTACCCGCCGGTCACCGGCCTGGTGGTTCGTGTTGCGAGCGGCCGCGACATCTTCCTGCCCTGGTCGGACGTCGAGTCGCTCGACGCGTCCGGGGCGCGACTGCACACGTCGAGCATCAACATCGCCTCGTTCCGCCAGCGGCCGAACGAGATCCGCGTCTGGCTCGACCTCCAGGACAAGCAGATCGTGGATGTCGAGGGGCGCAAGATCGTCCGCGTCAACGACATCCAGCTCGCCCCGGTGCGCGGCCGCCTGCGCCTGGTGGCGGTCGACGTCGGACTCGCGGGCATCCTGCGCCGGCTGGGACTGTCCGGACCCGGCGAGCGTCTCGCCCGCGCCCTGGGCGTGGAAGTCGAGAACTACATCGAGTGGGAGGACGTCGACCCGGTCGAGTCGAGCGTCAGCTCGTTGAAGCTGCGGGTGCCGCACCAGGCGCTCTCGACGCTGCATCCCGCCGACGTCGCGCACATCGTCGAGCAGCTTGCGCCGCGCGACCGGACCGGGATTCTCGCCTCGCTCGACGACGAGCGCGCCGCGGACGTCATGGAAGAGCTCGACGCCGAGGACCAGGTCGACGTCCTCGAGGCGCTGCCCCCCGAGCGCGCCGCCGACATCCTCGAGGAGATGGGCCCCGACGAGGCGGCCGACCTGATGGCCGATCTTTCCGAGGAGCGCCAGGCCGAGCTGCTGAGCCTGATGCAGCCCGAGGAGGCCGAAGAGGTGCGCGGGCTGCTGACCTACGGCGAGGAGACCGCCGGCGGCCTGATGACCACCGATTTCATCACCGTCCGCCCGGACGAGACCGCGCAGCAGGTGATCGACCGGCTGCGTCAGCTCGCTCCCCCGTCGGATCGCACCTACTACCTCTACGTGACCGATGCCGACGGCAAGCTCGAGGGCACCGTCACGCTGCGGGGCCTGATCATCGCGTCACCGGAGACCCGGGTGGCCGACTTCATGCGACCCGAGCCCATTTCGGTCGGCGCCGATCTCGACGCCGAGCAGGTGGGTGCCGCGATCGCGCGCTACAACCTGCTGGCACTGCCGGTCGTCGACGAAGACGGCCTGCTCCTCGGGATCGTGACCGTCGACGACGCGTTCGAGCGGGCGCTGGGCGAGGGCTGGCGCAAGCGGCTGCCCGAGATCTTCGAGCCGGCGGAGGACCGGTGAATCGCCTGGCGCTGACCCGACCGCTGCGCCGCGCGCAGCGGTCGATCCGCGAGCGCCTGCCCAACTTCCGGGTGCATCGCTCCGGCGTGCTCGCCTTCCTGGGTGTGCTCGGCCCGGGGCTGATCGCCGGGCTCGCCGGCAATGACGCCGGCGGCATCTTCACCTACAGCCAGCTCGGTGCCGAGACCGGGTTCAGCATGCTGTGGATCCTGCCAATCACCACCGTCATGCTGATCGTGGTGCTCGAGATGGCGGCGCGCATGGGTGCCGTCTCGGGACAGGGCCTCGGCGACCTGATTCGCGACGACTTCGGCATCCGCTGGACGCTGTTCGCCATGGTCGTGCTGCTGATCGCCAACGGCTCGAACATCGCCGCCGAGTTCGCCGGCGCCGCGGCGGCGCTCGAGATCTTCGACGTCCCGCGCTGGATCACGGTCCCGGTCGTCGCCGCCGGCATCTGGGCCCTGGTCGTGTTCGGCTCGTACCGGCTCGTGGAGCGCGTCTTCCTGAGCGTCGCCGTCGTCTTCCTGGCGTACGTCGTCAGCGCCTTCGTCGCCGGCCCCGACTGGGGGGAGGTCGGCCGGGCGCTCGTGACGCCGACCGTGCACTTCGAGCCGAGCTTCCTGCTGCTGATGATCGCCACCGTCGGCACCACGGTGACCCCGTACATGTTCTTCTATCTGCAGTCGTCGGTCGCCGACAAGGGGCTCGGACCGGAAGAGCTCGGCTTCGAACGGGCCGATGCCATCATGGGCGCGGTCTGGACCAACGTCATCGCCCTGTTCATCGTGGTCGTGACCGCCGCGACCCTGTTCGGCACCGGCATCACCCTGACGAATGGCGCCGAAGAGGCCGCGCGTGCCCTTGCGCCGATCGCCGGCGACTTCGCACAGGCACTGTTCGCCTTCGGTCTGTTCGGTGCATCGGTTCTGGCCGCCACGGTCATGCCGCTGACCACGAGCTATACCGTCTGCGAGTCGTTCGGCTGGGAGTCCGGCATCTCGCGTCGCTTCAGCGAGGCGCCGGTGTTCATGGGCCTGTACACCGCACTGATCGTCATCGGCGCGCTGGTGGTGCTCGTTCCGGGCATGCCGCTCGGGGCGCTGATCATCCTGTCGCAGAACCTGAACGGCATCCTGCTACCGATCATCCTGATCTTCATGCTGCGCCTGGTGAACAACCCGCGGATCATGGGCAGCCATGTCAACTCGCGATGGCTCAACGTCGTGGCATGGGGGCTGACCGGCCTGGTCGTGGTCCTGACCCTGGTCCTGTTCGGTACCTCCCTCGCCGGCTGGCTGCAGTAACCCCTTTTCCAGCAGCGGCATTCCGTGAAGAATGTGCGCGCCTGCATCGGTACGGTCTCAGTCCTTGCTTGAGATTCTGAAATCACCGACCACTGTTCCGGATTCGATTCAGGACTGGATGAGGATGGATGCGCCCCGGTCCTTACAGTCTTCTCGGAATAGCGTGCCGACCGCTAGCGAGCTTGATTGTGGTCGCGAGTCAGCTGGCTGGCCGTGGCCACTGCCGCCGAGAGTAGGGCCGCGCCGAAGTTCACGATCGTGAAGACGACGTCGCCCGTCCCGACCGCGTAGATCCCGAGCAGGAGGGAGTAGCCAACGCGCAGGACGTAGTCGAAGACGCTGACGTCGCGAGCCGACCTTTTCTTGATGATCATCCGCAGCTGATTGGCTCCGAACAGCAGGGATCCAAGTGCGCCGACATACCCGATGACATGGATGAAATCCAGCTCCACGATGCAACTCGTAAGCAAGCCATAGGCCGGTCACCGGCTAGGCGGATGCCTCGACGGTCGGAGCCAGAGGAGTCCGTCGCGGGTCAACGGGTGGCCCTGCTCGACCGCGTCGAGCACCTCGCGTTGGGAGGCCGGCAGCGCGGCGCGGACGACTCCCAGGTGCGCGGCGACCGCAGCTCTGTTGCGGTCCGTATCACGGAGCGCCAAGACGAAGGCAACCGGCCGATCGATGCGTCGTTGCAGCGCATCACGCTTCAGGCGACCGCGTCGCAGCTGGCCTTCGAAGTCGGACAATCCCGACTCCAGCTCGATGTGGGTTGCCGATGACTTGCCTGCCAGCACTACGTCCGCCGCCTGCTTTCCCTCGCCCGTCGGCTCCTCGAAGAGGACCCGTAGCGAATGATGGGCATGCGAACGGAGCTCCTCTGCAAGCGCGAGCTGTCCGCTGTCCTTCAAGCGGACGCCGTCACCGGGATAGGCGCGCATCGGGAGGTCGTAGCCGAGGGCAGCGAAGACGCATACGGGGATGGCCATCGCGAGCCGGATGTCACCTGCCTCCAGTCGAGCGACTGAGGCCTGAGAGATGCCTGCCCGCTTCGCGGGCGTTTCCTGCGTCCACCCGAGACCGAGCCGCAGGCTCCGAACGTCCTGCCCGAGCCGTTGCATCTGCTGCCGGAGCTTCGCGAGTGCCAGGTCGACGGGACGCGTCCGAGGCGGTGCCATGCAGGGAATGCTTGCATGAGACCATTTACCGGCTCATTACTGCCTGCTTATTCCCGTGAGGATCTGCGCTCCAGCCCAGAGCCGCTGGCAGTCACTGGCGAATGAGAAGCGGCTGGAGATGCAGCGCTAGGCCCTTCTCATCCACATCTGATTGACATCAGACCGATGCGGCCCCGCACATTCACCGGTGAATTGGGCGCGAATCTCGAGAGCCGGTCAGGCTCCGATCGGGTGCCAGACCGTCTTCGTTTCGATGAACTGGCCGATCAGGTACGGCGACTGGGCCGTCTCGGCCAGCCAGTCGTAGCGCTCCAGGCCACCGCGCGGCGGCCGGATGACCCGCTTCACGTTCTCCACGCCACTGTCCTCGACCGCGACCGCCTCGCGCGGCGCGACGCCAAAGGCGTCCAGTGCGTTGACGTCCATGTGCGCGGCCAGCGCCGGCACGACCTCGCGACGCAACCCGGTGACCAGGTTCACCACGCCGCCCGGCACGTCGGAGGTCGCCAGCACCTCGGTGAGCGTCACGGCCGGCAGCGGCCGTGACTCGGATGCGACGACCACCGCGGCGTTGCCGCCGACGATCACCGGCGCCAGGCGACTGACGAGCCCGAGCAGCGACGAGTCCTCCGGAGCGATGACCCCGACCACGCCGGTCGGCTCGGGCACGCTGAAGTTGAAGTACGAGCCGTTCACCTGGTTGACCGTGCCGACCACCTGGCTGAACTTGTCGGCCCAGCCGGCGTACCAGACCCAGCGGTCGATCGCGGCATCGACCTCGCGCGTGGCGCGCTGGCGTCCGACGCCCTGCGCCGCGGCGACCTCGGCGATGAACTGCTCGCGGCGTCCCTCCAACAGCTCGGCGATCCGATACAGGATCTGCGAACGGTTGTAAGCGGTCTTGGCCGACCAGCCGGGGAACGCCTTGCGTGCCGCCCGGACCGCTTCGCGGATGTCCTTGCGCGTCCCGCGACTGGCGTTGGCCAGCAGCCGGCCACGCGCATCGAGGACCTCGTAGCTGCGCCCCGATTCGGTGCGTGGAAAGGCGCCGCCGATGTACAGCTTGTACGTCTTGCGCACCTCGACGCGCTCGCGGCGGCCGGCACCGGTGGTCGCCGGCGGCTGCATCGGTCCGTCCTCGAGGACCGATGCCCGACGGGCGCGCGTCGCGGTCTTCGTCGCTCGTCGAGGCATCAGCGAGCCGTCCTGCCGTTCCCGTCGGCGAGCTCAACGTAGGCTGCCAGGCCATGCAGACCGCCCTCGCGGCCGTAGCCTGACTCCTTGTAGCCACCGAACGGCGAGGTCGGGTCGAATCGATTGAACGTGTTGGCCCACACCACACCGGCGCGCATGGCCGCCACCATCTTGAAGATGCGGCTGCCCTTCTCGGTCCAGACCCCGGCCGAGAGCCCGTACGGCGTGTTGTTCGCCTTCTCGATCGCCTCGTCCGGCGTGCGGAAGGTGAGCACCGACAGCACCGGTCCGAAGATCTCCTCCTGCGCGATGCGGTGGGACTGACTCACCCCGGTGAACAGGGTCGGCACGAAGAAGAAGCCGCGATCGGGCAGCTGGCAGTCCGGCTGGAAGATCTCGGCGCCCTCGTCGATCCCCGACTGCACCAGCTCCTGGACCTTGGCCAGCTGGCCGGCGGAGTTGATCGCGCCGACATCGGTGTTCTTGTCGAGCGGATCTCCGACGCGCAGCGTCGAGAGGCGCGCCTTGAGCTTGTCGAGCAGCGGCTCGTAGACGCTTTCCTGGACGAACAGGCGCGAGCCGGCACAGCACACCTCGCCCTGGTTGAAGTAGATGCCGTTGATGATCCCCTCGATGGCCTGGTCGATCGGCGCGTCGTCGAACACGATGTTCGCCGCCTTGCCGCCGAGCTCCAGGGTCAGCTTCTTGTCGGATCCGGCCACGGCGCGGGCGATCATCTTGCCAACGGCCGTCGAGCCGGTGAAGGCGACCTTGTTGACGTCCGGGTGGCGGACCAGGTCCATCCCGATCTCGCCGGGGCCGGTGATGATATTCACCACGCCCGGGGGCAGATCGGCCTGGCGCACCACGTCGGCGAACAGGTAGGCGGTCAGCGGCGTCGTGCTCGCCGGTTTCAGGACGACGGTGTTCCCCGCCGCCAGTGCCGGGGCGATCTTCCACGCCAGCATCATCAGCGGGAAGTTCCACGGGATGATCTGCGCGGCCACCCCCAGCGAGTGCGCGTGGCGGTTCGGGAAGGCGTAGTCGAGCTTGTCCGCCCAGCCGGCGTAGTAGAAGAAGTGCGCGGCGGCAAGCGGGACGTCGACGTCGCGGCTCTCCTTGATCGGCTTGCCGGAGTTCAGCGTCTCGACCACGGCAAACTCGCGGCTGCGCTCCTGGATGATCCGCGCGATCCGATACAGGTACTTGGCCCGCTCGCTGCCCGGCAGCTTCGACCAGGTCTCGGCGTAGGCTCGGCGAGCCGCCTTTACCGCTCGGTCGACGTCGCCGGTCGAGGCGCGCGCCACGCGCGCCAGCACCTCCTCGGTGGCCGGGTTGATGACCTCGAAGGTTCGCTTCGGCCTGGCCGGCACGAACTCGTTGCCGATGAACAGGCCGTACTCCGGCTTGATGTGAACGTGATCGGTCGACTCCGGAGCCGATGCGTACTCCCACGGCACCTGCTGGCCGGCTGCCAGACCCCACGAGGGCGGGGCGGGGCGAGTCTCGGGCTTCTTGGTGAGTGTCATTCGACCGTGATTATCGCATCCATGACCTCGTCGGCCAGTTCGGCCACCGGCTGATCGGCCTGCAGGACGATCCCGGGCTCGTCGGAGCCGAGTGGCTCGAGTGTGTCGAGCTGGCTGCCGAGCAGGCTGACCGGCATGTAGTGCCCGCTGCGGTGCTCCATGCGCTCGGCGAGCACGGCGCGCGGCGCGACGAGGTGAACGAACCAAACCGAGGGGTGCCCGCGCCGCAGGAGGTCTCGATAGGCACGTCGCAGTGCCGAGCAGGTCACCAGTGCGTTCTGGCCGGCACGTTCGCGCGCGTCGATCCAGGCGGCGATCGACGCCAGCCAGGGCCAGCGATCCTCGTCGTCGAGCGCATGGCCCGTCTCCATCTTCTCGATGTTTGCCGCCGAGTGAAAGTCGTCGCCCTCGGCCGCCACCCAGCCGAGGCGCTCGGCGAGCGCCCGCAGCAACGTCGTCTTCCCGGTCCCGCTCACCCCCATGATCACGACGGTCGTCGTCGACGAACGTTCGGCGCTCACGCTCCTTCGCTCACGGCACCGCGTTCCAGCTGCGTCAGGAACGTCGTGCGGTAGAAGTGCGCCATTCGCCTGAGGCCACGGGCATCGGCCTGGTCGGCCAGGCGACGCGCGATCCCATGCGCCTCGGCCAGATCGCCGGCCGCCGCACGGACCTCGGCATCGACGGTGTCCACCTGGACGGCGACGGGCCGCATCGCCAGTCCGGCGATGCGTCCTCGCGCCCGCTCGACCAGGGCAACGGCCGACGGGTGGTCACCGAGCATCGCCGTGGCATGCGCCTCCGCCAGGTCGAGGCCAACCTGGTCGGCGACATCGTCCGCCCGTCCCATGCTCCGGGCCGTGGTGACCTCGTCCAGTGCTCGCCGGGGACGTCCGGCGCGACTCAGGGCGAGCGCCCAGCTGCCGATCGCGTTGACCAGCACGCGCGTCTCGTTGGCTGCTTCGGCAGCCTCGCGGTCGATGCGCAGGCGCGCCTCGTTCTCGACCAGATCGCCCTCGATCCAGGCCACCTGCGAGAGAAAGGTCAGCGAAACGGCCGCCGCATACGCCGAGCCCGTCTGCTCGAGCAGCTCGGCGTGCCGAACGAGGATGCGTCGCACCTCGTCTGCGTCGAGCGTTCCGGCGAGGTACTCGATCGGCGCATTGAGCGCGTCGAGAGA
>DASSTC010000033.1:0-17915 GCA_035708065.1 Candidatus Limnocylindria bacterium
CGGGCCAGTTGGCGAGCACCACCCGGTTCTTGGTCTTCATCGACGGGGTCAGCTCACCCGCCTCCTCGGTCAGCAGTCGCGGCAGCAGCGCCACGCGCCGCGGGCGCTCGAACACGGCGAACCCGTCGAGCGTGCGCTTCACCTCGGCATCGAACAGCTTCTGCACCGACTTGTGCTCGACGAGCTGCTCGGGCGGCATCTCGGCCATGCCGTTGGCTGCCGCCCAGCGACCGAGCTCCTCGAAGTCCGGCGCAATGAGCACGCCGGTGTAGGGCTGCCGATCGCCGAGGATCACTGCCTGCGCCACGAACTTCGAGGTCGAGAGCGCGGCTTCCATGGGTGCCGGCGACACATTCTTGCCGTTGGCCAGCACGATGATGTTCTTCAGCCGGTCGGTGATGCGGATGCGGCCCCCCGGATCGATCTCGCCGATGTCGCCGGTATGGAACCAGCCGTCCGCATCGATCGCCACCGCGGTGTCCTGCGGCAGGTTGAGGTAGCCCTTCATGACCTGGGGTCCGCGCACCACGATCTCGCCGCTGCCCTCCTCGATGCGCACCTCGGTGTCCGGAGCGGGGCGCCCGACCGTGCCGAACACGAAGTCATCGGGCCGGTTGATGCTCACGAACGGGGACGTCTCGGTGAGGCCGTAGCCCTCGAGCACGAGCATGCCGCAGGCGTAGAAGAACTCGCCGATCTCGCGCGCCAGCGGGGCCGAGCCGCTGACGAAGTAGCGCACCCGACCGCCGGTCCGGCCGCGAATCTTGTCGAAGACGAGGCGGTTGGCCAGCGCCAGCTGGGCCGTCAGCCAGGGCGAGTCGCGTTTGCCCGCCAGGTGGTTCGCGTACTTCTGGCGTCCCAGCCCGACGGCCCAGTGGAAAATCCGCTGGCGCAGCTGCGGCCCGGATTCGACGGTCGACACGACCCGGGCGTAGACCCGCTCGTACAGGCGCGGCACGGCGACCATGACGGTCGGACGGACCTCGACCATGTTGGCCGGCAGGCGCTCGATGAGCGGCTCGGCATAAGCGATCGCACAGCCGCGACCCATCGGCACCACCATGCCCGCCACGCGCTCGTAGATGTGCGAGAGGGGCAGCCAGGAGAGGAACACGTCGTCCGGCGTGAAGTCGACGCACTGGATCACCGCCTCGTAGTTGAAGACGAGATTGCCGTGGGTGATCATCGCGCCCTTCGGGTTCCCGGTGGTGCCCGAGGTGTGGATGATCGTGGCCAGGTCGTCACGCGTCAGCCGGCGCCAGCGCTCCTCCCACAGCCGCCGGTGATCGGGATCGCCCGGTGCCAGGTCGAAGAGGTCGTCGAGCGACAGCGTGTCGGGCGGCGTCTTGCCGCGCGTCTCGATGACCACCACCCGCTCGAGCGTCGGGCAATCGCTCCTGACCGATGCGATCTTGGCCGCCTGCTGGGCGTTTTCGACGAAGATCAGCTTGGCGCCGACGTTGTTGATGATGAACGCCGCCTGGTTCGCCTCCGACGAGGGGTAGATGGGGCAGGAGACGGCGCCGAGGGACATCGTCGCCAGGTCGCCGACCAGCCAGTGCGGGCGGGTGCGGCTGATGATGCACACCCGATCGCCGGCTGTGACGCCCAGCTGCTCCATGCCGAGCGCCGTGTCGCGGATCCACTCCCAGGTCTGCCGGTAGGTGGTGCTCGTCCAGCCGGCCGGCTCGCTGTCCGGCTCGCCGCCGGTCATCCGCCGCGACTTGGGCAGCTTCCAGCGCAGCGCCTCGCGATCGGGCTGGCGCTCGACGGTGCGATGCACCAGCTCGAGCAGGTTGGCGACGCGCTGCTCCTCGGGGAGCCGCAACGGTTCGAAGGGGGCGGATTGGGCCGGGTGGACCAGCTCGGCCGGGGCGATGTCGCCGGCGGCGTCCTGGGCGGGCTGGGCGCGCGTCGTGGTCATCGGTATCGGTCTCCCTCGGAATCCGGACCTCAGTTGTCGCGCAGGCTGTCAAGCAGGTGCTGCGCGACGATCAGCCGGTGGATCTGGTTGGTCCCCTCGTAGATCTGCGCCCCCTTCGCATCGCGCATGAATCGCTCGACCGGGTTCTCGCGGCTGTACCCGGCGCCGCCGTAGATCTGCACGGCGTCGGTGGTGACGCGCATGGCGGCGTCGCTGGCGAACATCTTGGCCATGCTCGACGGGGCATTGATCGGCTGCCCCGCGTCGCGCATCCGGGCGGCCCGCCAGGTCAGCAGCCGCGCCGCCTCGACGGCGGTCGCCATGTCCGCCAGCATGGCCTGCACCATCTCCTGCTGGCCGATGGCGCGGCCGAACTGGCGGCGCTCGTTGGCATAGCGCGCCGCGTGCTCGAGCGCCGTGCGGGCAAGTCCCACACAGGCCGCCGCGATGCTGATTCGCCCCGCGCCCAGCGCGCCGAGCGCCACGCGCAGGCCGTCGCCCTCCTCGCCGAGACGGTTGGCCGCCGGGACGCGCGCCGCCTCGAAGACGAGCTCGGTCGACGACGTGCCGCGGATCCCCATCTTGTGCTCGCGGGCGCCGAGCCGGAAGCCGGGCGTGTCGCGCTCGACGACGAAGGCGGTGATCGCCTCGCGCCCGCGGCTGCGATCGGTGGTCGCGAACACGACGAAGCGCTGCGCCTCGGCCGCGTTGCTGATCCAGATCTTCGTGCCGCTGAGCAGGTAGTCGTCCCCCTCACGCTCGGCGCGCAGCGAGATCGCCGATGCGTCCGACCCTGCCTGCGGCTCGGTCAGGGCGAAGGCGCCGAGCTGCCGGCCGGCGGTCATCGGCGGCAGGAAGCGCTGGCGCTGTTCGTCGTTGCCGCGGCTGAAGATGCACAGCTGGCTGAGGATGTGGACGCTCAGCGAGACCGCCAGGCCCATGTCCGCCGCCGCGATCTCCTCGCAGGCCAGGATCCAGGCGAAGGTACCCATGCCGGCGCCGCCGAGCTCCTCGGGATACGGCAGTCCGGTGATCCCCAGCTCGCCGGCACGCTCGAACAGGTGGTAGTCGTAGCGTTCCTGCTCGTCACGCTCGGCAGCGCCCGGCGCGACCTCGCGCTGCGCGAACTCGCGGACGGTGTCCCGGACGGCGCGCTCCTCGGCCGAGAGGGCGAACGGATCGCGGGTGGCCGCGGTCGTCACCGTCATGCCGGCAGCTTGTTGCCCTGCTCGTCGTAGCGGTAGAAGCCGCGTCCCGCCTTGCGGCCGAGGTGGCCCGCGGCGACCATCTGGCGCAGGAGCGGCGCGGCGCGGAACTTCGGGTCGCCGAAGCCGCGGTACAGCACGTCCATGACGCCGAGCATGACGTCGTTCCCGATGAAGTCGGCGAGCTCCAGCGGCCCCATCGGGTGGTTCAGGCCGAGCTTCGCCCCGGTGTCGATATCCTCGGCCGTGCCGGTCGACTCCATGAGCGCGAAGACGGCCTCGTTGATGAATGGGCCGAGCATCCGGTTGACGAGGAAGCCCGGATAGTCCCTCGACTCGATGACGGTCTTGCCGAGCTCCTGCGCGAACGTCCTGCAGGCTTCGTAGGTCTCGTCGCTCGTCTCCAGGCCACGGATGATCTCGATCAGCTTCATCACCGGCACCGGCGAGAAGAAGTGCAAACCGATGAACTTCGCCGGCCGGTCGGTCACCGTCGCCAGGCTGGTGATGCTGATGCTGCTCGTGTTGCTGGCGAAGATCGCGTCGGCGTCCGCGCTGCCGGTCAGCGCGGCCCAGGTCTCGCGCTTGAGGGGCTCGTCCTCGAAGACCGCCTCGACGACCAGGTCGTGGCCTGCCGCGCCAGCCGTGCCCGCGGTGGTTTCGATCCGGCTGAGCAGCGCATCGGCCTCTGCCTGCTGCAGGCGGCCCTTGTCCACCTGGCGCTTGAGGTTGGAGCCGATGCGAGCCTTGCCCTTGTCGGCGAGCTCCTTCGTGCGATCGGCGAGCGTGACCTGCTTGCCGGCGGCGGCGCTCACCTGCGCGATGCCGTGGCCCATCAGCCCGGCCCCGACGACGTAGATGCGTTCGATGCCCATCGCGGCGAAGCCTAGCAGGGCCGCTGCCGTTTCCACAGCGGCTGCAGGCTTCGGTGTTGGCGGCTTCGCGGGCACGGCCGGTCGCGCCGGTCGCGCGCGCGGACCCGAGTTGCCAGATCGCAACCTGCTTGCCCTTCGGCGGGCTTTTTGCCCTCATCGGGCAGTTGGGCCCGCACCCGCCAGCGTGAATCGGACTCCAAAGCGGCGATTGCGCCCGCGCAGGAGCTGCGAACCTGCCTACCGTCAGCGTGCTTGCGATCTGGCGACTGGATCGAGGCGAGCCGCGCGTTACGCATGCTGCGGCGGGTCGGCGCAATCGAACCGGATCGGTGCGTCTCGACCGACGATCGGGATATCGGCGGTCGACACCGATGTCGATCCATCCGGAAGCAGTCGAACCTCCACTCGCTTGTTCGCACCAATCGGCTGCGCGGAAAGCGAGTCGAAGTAGACATGGCCGTCGAGGGACCGCAGCCGCCACCGCCGACCGACGCTGATCGAGTCCGCGTGCGCCGAACACGGCTCATCGACGAACGTTTGGGCGGGCCGGTCACCGTCGTGCGCCAGCTCGACGACGAGATCGTCGGCCGATCCGTTGACAACCACGATCGTGTACTCGGCAGGTTCGAGCGCGCAGCCGCACAGCGCCAACGCGAGCGCTAGCAGCGCGCGTATCACTCGAGGAGGCGCTCCGCGGCGGTCATCGGGTCGAGCCTCCGCTCGGCGACGGCGTCAACGGTCGCGTCCCACGCCTGGGTGGCCGCCGCACGGTCCAGTGCGAGGTCGGCCAGCGCCCTGGCGACCTGCCCGCGCGCGCGCTGTCGCGCCTGCTCGGGCGAACGCGCTTCGGACTGATGCGCGTCGATGGCATCGGCCAGAGCGGCGACGCCATCCCCGGTCGTGGCCGTGGTGATGATGATGGGCGGCGGCTTGCCAAACCGGCCGCCCGCCCCAGACATCATGGCGCGCAGCTGGCGTGCGGCACGCGGCGCACCGGGGCGGTCACCCTTGTTGACCGCGATGACGTCAGCGACCTCGAGTAGCCCCGCCTTGATGGCCTGCACCTCGTCGCCCATCTCCGGCACCTCGACCACCACGGTCGTCTCGGCGAGGCGCGCGATCTCGACCTCCGACTGCCCGGCGCCGACCGTTTCGACCAGGATCGGGTCGTAGCCGGCCGCATCGAGCGCCGCCGCCGCGATCCAGGTCGTGGCCGCGAGCCCGCCGAGCTCGCCGCGCGACGCCATCGAGCGCATGAACACGTCGCGGTCGGCGGCGTGCTCCATCATCCGGATCCGGTCGCCGAGGATCGCGCCGCGGCTGAACGGCGACGACGGGTCGACGGCCAGGATGCCGACTCGCCGGCCGCGCCGCCGGAACTCGCCGATCAACGCGTTGACCAGGGTGGACTTCCCGCTCCCCGGTGGACCGGTGATCCCCACGAGGTGCCCGCCGCGACGCGCGCCGAAGAGCCGCGGCAGCATCGGTCTGACCTGGGGCGTGCCGCTCTCGATCAGCGTCAGCAGCCGAGCGAGCGGCCGGCGCTCACCGGTCTGCGCGGCCTCGAGCAGGGCCGCCGGATCGGTCACGCGCGGGAGCGCGCGTTCTCGCGGAAGTAGCGCGCGATCTGACCGATGCTCGTCCCTGGGCCGAACACCTCGGCGACGCCAGCCTCCTTGAGACGGACGATGTCGGCGTCGGGGATGATCCCGCCGGCCGCGATGAGGACGTCGTCCATGCCGCGGCCGCGAACCAGCTCGACGATCTTCGGCAGCAGTGCCATGTGCGCGCCGGACAGGATCGAAAGGCCGACGACGTCGACGTCCTCCTGTTCGGCGGCATCGGCCACCATCTCGGGCGTCTGGCGCAGGCCGGTGTAGATCACCTCGAAGCCCTCGTCCCGCAGGCCGCGGGCAAGGACCTTGGCGCCGCGGTCGTGGCCGTCGAGGCCCGGCTTGGCGATGAGGACGCGGATCGGCGTGGTGCGCTGCTCGTCGGTCATGGGCGAGCCGATTCTAGCCGCGGCCGATGAGCTTCAGGAACTCGTTGCGGGTTCGGCCGTCACGCCGGAACGTGCCGAGCATCGCCGAGGTCACCATCTTCGCCTGCTCCTTCTTCACGCCTCGCATCATCGTGCACAGGTGCGACGCCTCGACGACGCAGGCGACGCCCTTCGGCTCCAGGCGCTCCATCAGGAACGTTGCAACCTGCTGGGTCATCCGCTCCTGCACCTGCAGGCGACGCGCGAACATGTCGACGATCCTCGGGATCTTCGACAGGCCGATGACCCGGCCGCGCGGCAGGTAGCCGAGGTGGGCGCGACCGTAGAACGGCAGCAGGTGGTGCTCGCACAGCGAGAAGAACTCGATGTCGCGGACGACGACCATCTCGTCGTACTCGACCTCGAAGCAGGCCTCGTTGATGAGCGCGTCCGGATCGGTCTGGTAGCCGGAGGTCAGCTCGGCATACATGCGCCGCACGCGGCCCGGCGTGTCGCGCAGGCCTTCGCGCTGCGGGTCCTCGCCAATCTCCTCCAGGAGCGTGCGGACCGCGATCTCGAGCTGCCCGTCGGGCAGGGGCCGATCGTCCATTCGGGCCATGCTATCAGTCACTTCCGTCGATGCCGGTCCAGGGGCTAGACTCGGGCGGTACCGATCCGTCCGCATCCCGCTTCCAACGAGCGCCGCCATGATCGTTCACCACATCGCCTCCCGCGCATCGCGATTCGGCCTGCCGAACCTGTCGGGCATCGGTTCGGACCGGCTCGCCGTGGGCCTCGGGCGGGTGCTCGACGACGGCTACCACTACCTGCGCCGGGTTCCGCTCGGATCGGAGCGGGTCGATG
The DNA here is from genome assembly GCA_035708065.1 of Candidatus Limnocylindria bacterium. Taxonomy (GTDB): domain Bacteria; phylum Chloroflexota; class Limnocylindria; order QHBO01; family QHBO01; genus JAICUY01. The sequence goes on from DASSTC010000033.1 coordinate 6,850, forward strand.
CGGTGGTCGTCGGCCCCGGCGGCACCTGGACGATCGGCTCCGGCCACGAGAGCGGCCGCTTCCACAAGCGCAACGGCCACTGGTACCGGTGGAACCGCTCGACGGACTCGTGGGTGCCGTGGGCGGCGAACGACGTGATGGACGCGCGCCTCGCCGGCCATCGGCTGGAGCTGCACCTCGACCGCGCCGGCCTGCCCGCGAGCGTCGAGCCGGTCCTGCTCGTCGCTCCGGAGGTCGTGCTCGACTGGGAGCCGACCGAGCGGCCGGGCGTCCACGTCCATGGCGACATTGCGCGCCTGGCCGCGCGCATCGGGCGGGACGAGGTGCTCACGCCGGCCCAGGTGGATCGGATCGTGGCGCTGCTCGATCCCCGTCAGCCGCTCCCTCGCCTGGCTCCGTCGACGCCTCGCGGCTGACCCGCGGCGCAAGCCGGCTGCGCACCAGCGCCTCGAAGAGCAGCACGATCGCGGCGCCGGTCAGCCAGCCGCCGAGCACGTCGCTCGGGTAGTGGACGCCGAGGTACACACGCGACAGCCCGACGAGCAAGACAAGCACGGCCAGCGCCACGACGCCAAGCAGCTTGACCATGCGCGGGAGCCGGCTGTGGACCAACAGCAGCGCGATGATGCCGTAGGCCACCGTCGACAGCGTCGCATGCCCGGACGGGAAGCTGTAGCCGGGCTCGATCTCGAGTGGCGGCAGCAGGTCCGGCCGCGCCCGATGCACGACGTTCTTGGCCAGCGTGTCGACGAGCGAGGCGGCGCCGATGGTGGCGGACGCGGCGATCCCCAGCCACGGCCGCCGAGCCAGGAGCTCGGCCATGAGCACGAGGAGCGCCATGGCGGTGATCCACGGCGTGGAGCCGGTGGTCGTCACGCCGCGCAGAACGGCGAGCGGTTCGACCAGTGCATCGGCGCGAACGAGGCGGATGATCGCGACGTCGACGGACCGCGTAAGGCCTGTGCTGACCAGGATGGCGAGCAGGACCACCGCCGCCAGGCACGCGAGCGCGATGCCCACCAGCCCACGGGCGTTGATGCGCGGGGGGCATGCAATGCCGCGTGAAGGGTCGCTCATGCGTGAATTGATGCCGCCCGGATCATCAGGCGCCGCCGGAAGCATCTGTCATGCCGGGTTGTAGGCGTCCTGGGTCATCAGGCCCCGCGCCAAGCCGCGCTCATGCGGCGTTCATGCCGCCCGGCGCATCAACGGCCATGCTCATTGGTAACAGGCGCATACCCGCGCAGTCGAGGAGCGGGGCCGGCTCCGTATGATGCATCGATGATCAGCGGCAACGGCAGCGGCGCGGTCGTCGAGCTCGAGCACCTGACGAAGCGCTATGGCCCGTCGTCCTCGCGACCGGCCGTCGACGACCTGTCGCTGACGATCCCGGCCGGCGAGATCTGCGTGCTGGTCGGGCCGTCCGGCTGCGGCAAGACGACGACGATGAAGATGATCAACCGTCTCGTGGAGCCGACCAGTGGCCGAGTGCTGATCGACGGCGAGGACGTCACGAAGCTGCCGGCCGTCGAGCTGCGGCGACGGATCGGCTACGTCATCCAGCAGGTCGGGCTGTTTCCGCACCTCACCGTGGCCGAGAACGTCGCCGTCGTCCCGCGGCTGCTACGCTGGCCGTCGAGCCGGATCCGCGAACGCATCGACGAGCTGCTCGACGTCATCGGGCTGGAGCCGTCGGCGTACCGCGAGCGCTACCCTGCCGAGCTCTCGGGCGGCGAGCGCCAGCGCGTCGGCGTCGCCCGCGCGCTGGCCGCCGATCCGCCGGTGATGCTCATGGACGAGCCGTTCGGGGCGGTCGACCCGATCCGTCGCGACCGGCTGCAGAACGAGTTCCTGCGCCTCCAGTCGCGCGTCCGCAAGACGATCGTGTTCGTCACCCACGACGTCGACGAGGCGATCAAGATGGCCGACCGCATCGCCATCCTGCAGATCGGCGGGATCCTGGCCCAGTACGACACCCCGGAGGCCATCCTCGCGGCGCCCGCCAACGACTTCGTGGAGCGCTTCGTCGGCGCCGACCGTGGGCTGAAGCGCCTGTCGCTGGCACGCGTCCGCGACCTGCCGCTCATCGAGCCGGCGCTGGCGCGCGTGGGGGAGCCGCTCAACGAGCTTCGCCAGCGGCTGGCGGCAACCGCCGTCGACTATGCGCTGCTGGTCGACGATCGCAATCGACCGCTCGGCTGGGTCGACGCCGACCAGCTGCGCGGCGACGGAAGCCTGCCCGCCGACCTGGCCACGCCCGGGGCGCCGCTCCTCGAGCCGGAGTCGACGCTGCGCGACGCGCTCTCGGCCATGCTCGGCTCGAGCGTGCAGCTCGGCGCCGTGGTCGACGAGAAGGATGCGGTCATCGGCATGATCAGCGTCGACCAGATCGCCGCGCAGCTGCGCAACCCGGTGGCCGATGCGTCCTGACGAGCCGCTGATCCGCTTCGACTGGATCGCGCGCAACCTCGGAGAGATCGGGCAGCGCGTCGGCGAGCACCTGGTGATGACGCTCGTGGCCGTGGGCATCGGTTTCGTGATCTCGTTCGCCCTGGCGCTGGCGATCCGCCGCTGGCGAAGCCTGGCCGGGCCGGTGCTGGCCGTCTCGGGCGTGCTGTACACGATCCCCAGCCTGGGGCTCTTCGCGCTGCTGATCCCGATCACCGGCCTGTCCATCGTGTCCGCCGAGATCGCCCTGGTGAGTTACACGCTCCTGATCCTGGTGCGCAACATCCTGGCCGGGCTCGAATCGGTGCCGGCCGAGGTCAGCGAGGCGGCGATCGGGATGGGCTACACGCCGTGGCAGCGCCTGTGGGCGATCGAGCTCCCGATCGCGGTGCCGATCATCGTCGCCGGCGTGCGGATCGCCACGGTGACCACCATCGGCCTGGTCACCGTCACCTCGCTGATCGGGCAGGGCGGCCTTGGCTACTTCATCGTGGTGGTCGGCATCCGTCAGTTCTTCCCGACCGCAATCTACGTCGGCGCGGGGCTGTCCATCGCCCTGGCGCTCGTCGCCGACCTGGCGCTGCTGGCGCTGCAGGCCGGCTTGACGCCCTGGGCGCGGGCGCGCGGAACGGCCGGCTGATGGACTTTCTCGGTGCCGGGATCGCATGGCTGACCGACGCCGCCCAGTGGAGCGGCGCGGAGGGCATTCCGAACCGCATCTGGGAGCACGTACTCATCTCGGGCATCCCGCTGATCGCGGCGCTGCTCGTGGCGGTGCCGGTCGGCCTGTACATCGGTCACACCGGACGCGGCGCCCTGTTCGCCGTATCGCTCGGCAACATCGGCCGCGCGCTGCCGTCGCTCGGGATCCTGGGCATCGTCCTGCCGCTGACGCTGCCGCTCACCGCGGGCACCGACATACCGCTGGGGCTGCCACCGACCCTCGTCGCGCTGTTCGCGCTGGCGATCCCGCCGATCGTGACCAACGCCTACGTCGGGCTGCGCGAGATCGATCGCGACCTGGTCGAGGCAGGACGCGGGATGGGCATGCGCGAGTCGCAGCTGCTCACCCAGGTGGAGCTGCCGCTGGCCCTGCCGGTCATCCTGGCCGGCGTGCGCACCTCGGCGGTGCAGGTCGTCGCCACGGCGACGCTGGGCGCGGTGCTGGGCATCGGCGGGCTGGGCCGCTACATCCTCGACGGCATCAGCCAGAACGACGATGGCCAGCTGGTCGGCGGTGCCCTGCTGGTCGCGCTGCTGGCGATCATCACCGAGCTGATCTTCGCGGGGCTGCAGCGCGCATCGGTCTCCCGTGGGCTTCAGCCGCAGCGGCGCGCCTTCGAGCTTGCGGGCCAGGCTCCTGGTCCGCCGGCGTGACAACGGATCAGGGCCGAACCGCGTCGCGCGGAATTGCGCGCGTCGTGGCGTCGCGAGCTTGTCGCCGCTCGGATCGCCAGCACGTGGCTCGATGCGCGAACGAGGGCTGCCCCTCCGCCGAAATCGCCACCGGGTGACTGTCGCAGCGAACGAAGCGGCCAAATCGGGCAGATCTCCGCTCAGGGTTCGCCCCGCGTGCCCGTCGTTCCCCGATAGAGCCACCAGGTGGCTGGCGCCACCGGCGCGGAGTCACGAGGTGGCTCGCGCCAGCGGCGCTTGATCCATGGGCATCGGTCAAGACAGGGTCTGAACCGGAACCGCGAATCCGGCCCTATCCATCTCGACTGATAGACTCGGTCGTCACGCCGCGCCCGCGGCGTGGGAAGCACCGGACACGAGGAGGACCCAATGCGGATCTACCGCACGCTTGCCCTCGGGGCGTCCGTGCTCGCGCTGGTCGTCAGCGCCTGCACGACGGGTGGGGGCAGCAGCGCGTCGCCGAGCGGCAGCACACCTGCCTCGACGGCCGAGAAGCCAAAGGTGACCGTCGGATCGGCGGCGTTCTACGAGTCGGCGCTGGTCGCCGAGATCTACGCCCAGGCACTCGAGGCGAAGGGCTACACCGTCGAGCGCAAGCTCAACGTCGGCGCGCGCGACGCGACGAACGCGGCGCTGAAGTCGGGCGAGCTGAACCTCATGCCGGAGTACATCGGCAGCGAGGCGCGCGAGCTGAAGGCCGAGGCGACCGGCGATCCGGCCCAGACCGCCGCCAACCTGCAGGCGGCGCTCAAGCCGCTCGGGCTGACCGTGCTGGACATCGCACCGGGCCAGGACCAGAACGGCTTCGTCGTGCGCCAGGAGACGGCCAACGAACACGACCTTACGACGATGAGCGACCTCGCCAAGGTGGCTGACCAGCTCAAGTGGGGCCTCCCCGGCGAGTGCTCCACGAACCCGTCCTGCGGCCAGGCGCTGAAGGACTCGTACGGCATCGACGTCAGCAAGCTGCAGGTGACGAAGCTCGATGCCTGCAGCGCGGCGATGGCCCAGGCACTGACATCGAGCAACATCGACGTCGCCGAGCTGTGCACCACGCAGCCGGACATCGAGAGCTTCAACCTGGTCCTGCTGCAGGATGACAAGCAGTCGCAGGCCGCCGACAACATGGCGCCGATCGTGCGCCAGGATCTGCTGGACGCGGCACCTGACGACCTGCCGGAGACGCTCAACGCCGTGTCCGCCAAGCTGACGACGGATGCGCTGACGAAGATGGGCGTCGCGGTCGCCGTCGACCACCAGAACGCGGCCGACGTCGCCAAGCAGTTCCTGCAGGACAACGGCCTGATCTAGGCCATTCCGCGCGAGCCACCTGGGGCGGCCTGCCAACCGGCGGGCCGCCCCTTATCCTTGCCGAGCACAGCACCGATGTCCGATCACCTCGACCTTGCCGACTACCGCCGCCGCGTGTTCGCGCTCTACGAGCGCCTGCGCGCCGACCGCCGAGCCGCTGCGCTGCGCCTCGTGACGTTCCGCGCCGGCAAGGACCGGCTGTTCGCCGAGCATCCGCAGTCCGCCATCCCGGCCGATGCACGCCGCGACTTTCCGGGTCTGGCCTACTGGCGCCATGATCCGGGCCTGGCGCTGTCGGCGTCGCTCGAGCCCGATACGGAAGCGCCGCCGCTCGATCTGCCGCTTTCCACCGAGGGAGCGCCGATGCCGTTCAGCCGCATCGGCTGGGTCTCGTTCAACGCTGGCGGCGCCGCGTGCCGGCTGGCCGTCTACTGGCTGAACGATTACGCCGGCGGCATCTTCATCCCGTTCCGCGACGCAACCAGCGGATCGGCGACGTATGGCGGCGGCCGCTACCTGTGGGACTCGGCGAAAGGCGCCGATCTCGGCTCGGAGGAGACGACCCTGACGCTCGACTTCAACTACGCCTATCACCCGTCGTGCACCTACGACCCGCGCTGGAGCTGCCCGCTGGCGCCGCAGGAGAACTGGCTGACGGTGCCGATCGAGGCCGGCGAGCGACTCATGGGGATCGGTCAGGCATGAGCGACGACGTCCGCCACTGCATCAAGTGCGGCCGTGAGGTCGGCCCCGACGAGTCGATCTGCGAGGTCTGCAACCGCGCGGGGATGGCGACGCCGTCGGCCAGCCAGTACCACGGCACCATGGCCGCCGCGATCGTCGCCGGCGTGATCCTCATGGCCGTGGCCGCCAGCTGGGCGCTCACCGGCGTCGGGCCGTACTCGGCCAACGTCGTCGGGGTCCAGAACGCGGCCGGTGGGGTGCAGGCGACCGTCTCGGTCTCGAACGAGGGCACCAAGGCCGGGCGCGCAAAGTGCCAGCTCATCGCCCATGACGCCCAGGGGCGCTCGCTGCAGTCGCGATCCATCGTCTCGCCGCAGGTTCCGGGCGGCCAATCCGTGACGTTCGACGAGCTCGTGCCGGGCGTGGTCGACCCGGCCGACGTGACGGTCGCCTGCGACTGAGACCGCACGCAGCCGGGGAGCTATTCGAGGATCAGCCGCACGTCGATGATGCCGCGCGAGCGCGGCTGGTCGCTGACCACCGTCCAGGCTGCATTGCTGAGGTCGACGACGCGCTGGTCGGCCGTGCCCCAGTAGCACTGGCACCAGTCGGCGACCGGCAGGCGCGCGCATCGGTCCGCGCAGACGGTGACGTAGCCGTTGATCGTGCCGGTGTAGCGGCCGCCGAGCGCCCCGGGCAGCGCGACAACCGGCTGGCCGGAGAACCCGGCCGTGCCCGCGTAGTTGCTGGCCCGGCCGCGGACCAACGCTCCGCCTGGCGTCGGACGCGCCGTGGCGCGCGGCGAGCGTGGCAGCGTGCCAGCCTCGGCCTTGGGCAGTGCAGGGCGCGTCGGCGACGGCGTGGCGAGCAGCAGCTCACGCTGCCGAACACTGCCACGGCCGGAGATCGCGCTGCGAGCGGCGAGCACCTGCTGCTCGTGGACCTGTGCATCGAGGTGGCGCTGCAGCGCCGAGACATTGGGCGACGTGGGAACCACGCCGGGGGACGCCGCGACCGCAACGGCCGCAGCGCCGAACAGGGCGACCAGCGCCCCGATGAGCAATCTCAAGTTGAAACTCCAGCTGGGACATCGTCGGGCGGCGAGGCGTCGGGCAGTGACGCCGATCGTTGGGCACTGCCGCCCGGAAGGGTTGGCCGTGGAAGGCGCAAGAAGGGTGCCAGCCCGCGCCGGGTGGGTCAACTCGGGCCAGCGCGCTATGCTCGCCGCATGCCGAGCATCCGCGGTGTCTCGCCGCGCCTGGTGGGGGTCGTCGCGCTGGCGATGTGGCTGCTCGCCGCGACGGTCGCGACGGTGGCGGCGGCCGGACCACCGTTCCCCGATCCGGTCACCGGCCAGTCGGTCTATGACCCCGCGGGCGCGGTCGATCCGGGCGTCGAGGCAACGCTCGAGCAACGCGTCGATGCCGTCGAGCAGCGCAGCGGCGCCGAGATCGTGGTCTACGTCCAGGTCAAGCCCGGCATCAGCGAGGACGAGAACCTCTCCGACGCGCGATCCCTCATGGACCAGTGGGGCGTCGGGCGCTCGGGATTCGACGACGGCCTGGTCATCATGCTCGGCCTGGACGAGACGAAGCTCCACGGCCGGATCAGCCTGTTCGGCGGCTCGGGCTTCCTGTCGGCCTACGTCAACGAGAACGGCCTGAAGCAGATCATCGACGACCAGATGGTCCCCGAGGCGCGCAATGGCGACATCGGCGGAGCGCTGCTCGCCGGCGTCGACGCCCTCGATCGGCGCGTGACCGCGGGCGGGCGGGATCGGCTCAACGTCATGCGCCAGGTCAACGCGGTCCTCGGGCTGGTCGTCGCGCCTCTGGCCCTGCTCGTCATCGTCGGCGTGGCGTACCGAACCTGGCGACGCGAAGGGGACGATCCGGACTACCTCGACAGCCCGTCGGTGCTGATGGCGGGTCCGCCGGCCGGCATGACGCCGCCGCTCGCGACGGTCGTGCGGCAGGGCCGGGCCAACCAGCACAGCCTCGACACCACGCTGGTCGAGCTCGCCAGCCGGGGCTACATCGGCTTCGTCAACCTGGACCAGGTAAAGGAGTCACGCAGCGACTCGGATCCGGACCCGCTGCTCGACCCGGCGATCGTCGTCGAGCCGAGCCCGTCCGATCCGCGACCACTGGCCGGGCCTCAGGCCGAGGCGATGGACACGATCCGCCTGCTCGGCGCGAGTGACGGCCGGCTCAGTCGCAACTCCCTGTGGTCGCTCAACTCGGCGCTCGCGCCGGTGAAACGCCAGCTCGACGAGGACGCCCTGCGCCTCGGCTGGTTTGCCCATCTGCCCGGCCCTGCCATCACGCGCTGGACCGCATTCGGCGTCGTCGAGGCCGTTGCAGGCATTGCTGTCGGGATCGCCGGCCTGGCGATCCCGATGAGCGGCGCGACGATCCTCGGGGCGGCGCTCCTGCTCGGCGGCCTGGTCACCATCGGCTTCGGGCAGGCGATGAGCAAGCGCACCCCGAACGGCGCCATGGTCGATGCCATGCTGAAGGCCTACCGACGGACGCTGGAGAAGACCCTCGAGCAGGCGCGCTCGATGTCACAGGTCGTCGAGGAGCCGACGGTCCGCATGCTCGCCGACACACCGGACAAGGCCGTCGTCTGGGGATTCGCGCTCGGCCTGCACCGGCAGATCGCCGAGGTGCTCGAGCGCGGCCTGGAGGACGTCCGCGAGGGCCGCAGCAGCGGACCCGCCTACTACCCGTACTGGATGACCTCCGGCTCGTCGTCCAGCGGGCGCGGGTTCGCGGGAGCGCCGGGCGACGGCGGCGTGCTGTATGGCAGCGGCAGCGGCTTCTCCGGCTCGGGGATCCCCGACTTCGGCGGCATGTTCTCCGCCCTCGGCAGCATCGGCTCGACGCCGGCGTCGTCGAGCTCGGGCGGCGGATTCGGCGGCGGGGGCAGCTCGGGCGGCGGTGGGGCGAGCGGAAGCTTCTGACCATCCGCGCCTCGCGCGCCTGTCGGGCAATGCGGGGTGTGGGTCGTGCGGCGACTCGCTCCGGCCATTGAAATGGCAATCGCCTTGCAACGCGTGCCATGATTCAAACTTCGGGGGCTTTGACGGAAGGGGCACAACAGGATGCAGGACAATCGCCGCGGCGGCGGCCAACGACGCGACTTCAACGACCGAGGCGACCGCGGCGACCAGCGCGGTGGCCAACGACGCGACTTCGGCGGCGCGCGACGCGGCCAGGGTCGCGAGTATCCCGACCGCTCCGACTTCGGCAGCGGCGCACGTGACTTTCCACGCGAACGGCCCTACCGGTCCGACCGACCGTATGGGGGCGATCGCAGGGGAACGACCCGGACCGGTGGCCGCCCCCCGGCGCGCAGCGGGTCGGACGAGGGCGGCATGGCCATCCGGCTCGACCCGCGCCGACTGTCGCTGCTGAAGGAGCTTGCCGGCGAGCAGGGCATGCGTCCGGGCGAGCTGGTGACCGAGTGGATCCAGGAGCGTCTCGACGCCGAGCGCGCGGGCGGCGCTGCGGCCACCGGCGCCCTGGCCACCGGCGCCCGGAGCACCGGCGCGCAAGGCAGCGGGGCGCAGGCCTCGGCGGTTGCCGCACTGTCGGCCCGCGTCGATGACCTGTCGCAGCGGCTCGACGAGCTGATGTCGAGCGGCCGGCGATCCGGCAGCCCGGCTGCTTCTGTCAAGCGGCCCGAGGCCGTGAAGACCGCCCCGTCGACCGCTGACAGCGCGGCCACGCAGCCACGCGCCACACGAACGCGCAAGGCGGCATCAGCCACCGGCGCCGACCGTTCGGCACCGGCCGCGGCCACCACGGCAGCGACAGATCCGCCGGATGTCACCGCGGCGGCGCCACGTGGCCGGCGCGCCGTGACGCCGAGGACGCCCGCCGCGACCGGCCGGCGCGTGCCGCTGCACGAGGAGATCGCAAGCGTGATCTCCGAGGGCGGACCGATGAGCGCCGCGCAGATCGCCCAGGCAATCGTCGACCGCGGTCGCTACGCGCCGCCGCGCAGCGACCGGCCGCTCGATGCCGCGACGGTCAACAGCCGCGTCTCGAACCCGATCTACCGCTCGCGGTTCCGCCGCGAGGACGGCAAGATCGGGCTCTCGGAGTGAGGATCAGTCTTCGAGGACGAACGTCACCAGGACGTTGACCTGGAACTCGATGGAGCCGTCACGCCCGACGTTGACGCGCTGCTCCTTGACCCAGGCGCTGCGCACCTGGCGGAGCGTCTTGCTGGCGCGCTCGATTCCCTGGCGCACGGCGTCGTCGAAGCTCTCGTTCGAGGTGCACGACAACTCGGTGACTCTGGCGACGGACATGTGATTCCTCCTGTGCGGCTTCGCCCGGGATGAGCCATGAGTATCGTCCATTGACGACGGTCCGGTGCTGCCGCACACTGTCAGGCACGAAGCGTCGGCGTACTCCTTTCGGATTGCGATAGCGAGCGTTTCTGCATCGGTCCGAGGAGGCCCGAACAACACCATGCCAACCGGCACCATCAAGCGCATCGTTGCGGACCGCGGGTTCGGCTTCATCGCCGACGACCGAGGCAACGAGCACTTCTTCCACTTCTCCGGCCTGGCCAACGGACTGCAGATCGAGCAGCTCCAGCCGGGCCAGCAGGTCAACTTCGACACGGAGCGTTCCGACCGCGGCCCCCGCGCCACGAACGTCACGATTGCCGAATAGACCGATGCGGCCTACCGGCCGCTGAGATCGCAGCGAGGCGCCCTTCGGGGCGCCTTTCTGTGTTGTTCGGCGCTTTCGCCTGGGGGAAGCTGGATCGCCCGCCCGTGGCTCCATCAGCAAACCAGCCGGGTTCGAAGGGCATTGCGAGAGCTGGATCGCCAGAGCGTGGCTCTATCAGCGAACCAGCCGGGTTCGAAGAGCGTTCCGTCTCGGAAATCGCCCGCTGACGGCTCCAATGGAGGCTGACCCGCCAGGTGGGGCGTCAATGTCCGCCGATAGCGCCACCCGCTGGCTCCTTCGTCCAACGAGCGCCCGCGGCGCAGTCCGCCGTTCGCCGATAGCGCCACCCACTGGCTGCGTCGACGGCCGCTGCGGCGACGGCCGCTGCGGCGACCAGCCACACCCACCTTCCTATGCCGATGCGCCCTCGTGCGAGGCCGTCCAGGCCAGCAGCTCCTCGACCGACCAGGTGTTGACCACCGCTGCCGGGTCGACACCGCAGCGCGCCCCGCGCTC
>DASSTC010000034.1:0-32073 GCA_035708065.1 Candidatus Limnocylindria bacterium
AGGCGAGGGCCCCTCCGAAGAGGGGCCCTCAATGCTGCCGGATTCGCTAACCACAAGGGCATCTTTCACGCACGGTTTCCCGTACTACCCTTACCCAAACCTACCCATGGCCTTGCAGTCAGTGGTGAATCGCTGTACGAACAGCGTCCACAGATTAGCCCATCTGTTCGTTTCAGTCAAGGTTTTGGGCTTAAGAATCCTTTACATTGCAAAGTGCTTTTGCGCTCCCATCGGCCCGCGTACAATGCCGCGCCACGCCACCGGTATCCCGTGGCCATCACGGCCAGCGCGCGGCTGCCGCCCCGTGCCCAAGCTTGGCGCGAGTTGTCAGCTGACGGCGTGAGCAGCGTTAACCCGCTCGGGATGCTCCGACAGGACCGATACGGACCGGATCCACGCTCGACTCGCTGCCGTCGTCGGCAGGCCGGGGGCAATAGCGCGAATCAGGGCAGCACGTGACAGATCGGCGGAGTTGACGGCTGCCTGGGAAAGACGGCGGCCGACAACCGCTGGACGGGCCGATTGGGCGCACGAGCCATGCGTGCCTTGTGCACCGAGCGGATGGCCGATCGAGCCATCCGCGTCGCCCTGTTCGCCCTCAGAGTCACGTGGTGGCCGCAAAGCTCGTGCCGCCGGCGCGGCAGGGCGCGGAAGGGAGGCGTCAGCCCGTCGGCGAGGCGGCCGGTGGCGCCTGGATCGTGATCGAATCGATGATCGCGGGGTCGAGCGGCAGGCCGTTGGGACCGTTCACCGGCAGCGCGCCGATCTTGTCGATCACATCGGTCCCGTCGGTGACCTTGCCGAAGATCGTGTACGCGCGCGCCAGCCGGCCGTTGAGATCGGCAAGGTCGATGAAGAACTGCGACCCATTGGCCTGCCCGTCGTTGGCCATCGCCACGACGTACGGGTCGTAGTTCAGGTTGTCGGCCGGTGGCTCGATGGCGAACTTGTACCCCGGCCCACCGCTGCCGAGAGCTTCGAAGTCGCCGCGATTGTGCTTCGTCTGCGGGTCGCCGGCCTGCGCCACGAAGCCGGCCAGCACGCGGTGGAAGCTGATCCCGTCGTAGAAGCCGCAGCGCGCAAGCGCGACGAAGTTGGCGGTCGCGATCGGTGCGGCGTCGCCGTAGAGCTCCAGGGTGAAGTCGCCCTTGTTGGTCTTGACCACCGCCTGACCCGCATCGGCCAGGATGCTCTGCGCCTCGACGGCGGTGGGTGCCGCGTGCGGACAGTCGGGCTTCGGCGACGGCGAGGGCGCGCTGCAGGCGACCAGGCTGGCGGCCAGCACGAAACCGATGACGACGCGCGGCGACCTCATCGGTCTGGCGAGTCGTTCGACAGCCTGGCGTCGAACAGGCGTCGCGCGTAGGAGACCGGCATGGTGCCGCCGTAGATCAGCGTGTCGTGGAAGAACTTGAGGTTGAAGGCCGGACCCATGCGCCCCTCGACGTCGGCGCGCAGCTGCTCGATCATGTGCCGGCCGTACAGGTACGAGAGCTGGTAGGTTGGCGTGGAGGTATATCGCTTGACTTCGCCCACGGCGGCCGGTCGCTCGAAGCCGGTCTCGGCGATGAGCCGGTCGACGGCCTCCTCGAACCCGATCTGGCCGCGGTGCAGCTGCACGTCCAGGATGATCCGCGTCGCGCGCCAGATCGCATCGGTGTACTGGATGTACCGATGCTTCGGCGTGTCGTCGAAGCCCTCGTCCTTCATCAGCCGCTCGCAGTAGAAGGCCCAGCCCTCGTCGAACTCGGGCGCCCTGGCGAAGAGCCGCACCCGGCTCGGATTGGTGATCGCCCCGCTGAGCTGCAGGTGATGGCCGGGGTAGGCCTCGTGGACCGATGTGTTGCTGACCGATGCACGGTTGTGTTCGCGCATCATCCCGGGCGTCTCGGGCGGCGTGACGATGTAGATGCCGAGTGGCTCGGGATCGAACGGAGCGGGCGAGAAGTAGGCCGCGAACGGGATGACGTGCCGCATGAAGCTGGGCGTCTCGACGACGATGAGCTTCTCGTGCGGCGGCATCGTCGCCAGGTCGTGCTCAATGACGAACGAGCGCGCCCGATCCATGTCGTGGCGGTACTCCTCGAGGGCCTCGGCGAACGTCGGCGCATGGTCGTCCTTGACGACGTCGGCGACCTCCTCCGGCGACAGCGTCGGATCGATCTCACCGCAGACCTCGTTGCGTGCCGCTTTCGACTCGGCCAGCATCCGCTCGCCGACGGCCAGGATCTCGTCGCCGTTCGCCTCGAGCTCGCGGAGACGGACCAGCTCCTCGAAGCGCTCCGGTCCGGCGCGCCAATCGGCGTGCGCGTTCGGCAGCATCTCGTCAGTCAGCCATGCCAGGTGCTCGTCCAGCGCGGCCTTCGTGGCGTCGGCGGCCTTCGACAGCCGCTCGCTGAGGGCGGCGTCCGTCTGCTCGGCGCGTGCCGCCGCGACGACCGTGTCGAGGAACGCGGGCAGTGCCCGGGTTCCCTCGATGTCGATCTCGGTCCAGAGGCGGACCGGGTCGGTCACCCGGGTGCGCGTCTCGGCGATGAAGCGCGGCGCCTGCTCGAGCCGCGCGGCGATGCTCTCCAGCCGCTCGGCAAGTGGCGCGAAGTCACGGCTGAAGAGCGGGAAGATGGCGTCGCCGATGTGCTCCGCGGCATCGCTGCGACCGGCCCACCCGCGCCGTTCGTTGAGCTGGAAGAGCGTCAGCCGCGCCTCGTGGAGTGCCAGGTCGCGGTCGAGGCGCCGGTCGGCGCTGAGCTCCTCGGGGTCGAAGCGCTCCAGCTCGACGATCGACTGCTCGGCGAACGCCACCTCCCGATCGACCTGGTCGCGTGACCCGGAGCTCAGCTCCCGGTCGTGGTCGTGGACGCCGAGGTAGGTCGCTGCCTCCGGCTCCATGGCGAGCCGGTCGCGGAACCAGCGCTCGATGGTTCGGTCGAACCGGGCGTCGGCATCCGACGGGGGAACGGACATGCAATGACCTCGATCGGCAGGGCGGAGTGCTGCGGGGCGATCCGCGCGAGGCGCGGCGCCGACGGCCTAGGGTACCCGAATCGGGCGTTGGCGGAGACTCGGCTACAATCCCGGCCGTGGTCATCAAGAAGCTGAGCAAGCCGGCCGTCGGCCGGCGGGACGCCTCGCGCGCCCCCACGGCGGTCGCGCGGCATCGCGCCCGCGCCCATTCCCTCGCGCCCGAGCACATCGGCGAAGCGGGCAGCGTCGCGCTGCTGGCGGTGACCATCGTCGGCCTGTCGCTCCTGATCGCCGGGATCGCGATTCTCATCTCGGGGATCACCGTCGGCAGTCGCTACTCGGGCACGACGCCGCCTCCCAACATTGGCAGCCTGGGGATCGGCCAAATCGTCGGTGGCGGCCTGCTATCGCTTTTCTCCGCGGCGCTGGTCGCCTCGGCCGCGGCGGTGCTTGCCGACCTGCGGCGATCGCGGATCGTGGCGGCGGTTCTCAGCGGGATCGCGGCGCTCCTCGGCGCGGCCGGTGTCGTCACGGTGATGTCGCAGGCCGGCGGCGACCAGGTGCTCGCCGGCGCGCTGGTCGTCATCACGCTCATCTTCGCGGCCGCCGCGATCATCCTCGCGCGGCCGCGCCGCTAGCCTCGCCCGCCGCGAGCGTGGCGCGGCGCACCACGCTCGTCTCGCGCTTCCTGCTGCTGGCCGGCGCCGTCATGCTGCTCGTCGGCGCGGTTGCCGTGGCCGTCGCGGTCGTCGACCCCGAGGCGGTGAAGGCGAGGCTCCCCGAGGTCGTGATCGATGCGGCGGCCGTCGGGGGCGCACTGGCGGCACTCGGCGTCGTGGCCGGTGCACTCGGACTGGCGCACCTGGTCGTGGCCATCGGGCTGCGGGTCGGCGCGCGCTGGTCAGCGACGGCATCGGTCGTCCTGTGCGCGATGCTGGCGGTGTTGGCGTTGGCGGCTGCGATCGCGGCTGGGGTCAGCGCCGGACGGTCGCCGGCGTTCGTCGTCACGGGCATCGGCCTGGCGCTCCTTGGAGCGGCCTACACGTCCAGCGTCGTCGCCGTCATCCGGCTGATGCGAGCGGAACAGGGGGCATCGGGCTCCTGAAAACGGCTCGCTGAAGGGCCCGGGGAAGCCTGATATACTCCGCCACCGGCACTCCCACGGGCCCGTGGTGTAGCGGCCCAACATGCCAGCCTGTCACGCTGGAGATCGCCGGTTCGAATCCGGTCGGGCCCGCCACGTCCCCGCCTCCGGCCCGCGTAAGCGTCGTCGGCCCGCGTCAGCGTTGCCGGTCGGCGTCAGCCGTCGAGACGCTCGTCGCGAGCCCCGAGAAGCTGCCTCAGACCTCGATCGAGAGGTCCCGCCCGTGGACCTCGATGGCTCGCGACCGCACCGGCCGAGCGGCCGGTCCTCGGAGCACCGCGCCGGTCGTCACATCGAACTGGCTGCCGTGGCAGCGACACGTCACCGTCGTGCCGTCGAGCGAGCCCATGGCGAGCGAGCACCCCATGTGCGTACACGTGTCATCGAAGGCGAACAGCGCCCCGGCGGCGTGGGCAACCGTGACCTTTGCCCCGCCAATCTGGAAGGCACGCATCTCGCCAACGGCGATGTCGGCGGCGTTGCCGACCGTCTCAAACATGGATCCCAACCCTCCTTCTGTGCTGTGGCCCGAAGAGCGTAGCTGCCTGCATCGTCAATCCGCGGCGAGATACGGCCGGCGCACCGGGCGTGCTGATTGGCACGCGTCGTGCGAAACAGAAGCCGCTGAAGCCCGCAGCAAGGAGAACCGAATGTTCGGACTTGGGATCGTAGGAACGATCATCTTGATCCTGATCATCCTGTGGATTCTCGGCGTCATCGGGTAGCCACCGGAAGTCAGACAGACCCATAACAAGAGCGACCGGCCACGGTGCCGGTCGCTTTTTCGTGCCCGGTTCGGGGCACTCGGGGCTGGCGATGCACCTCGCGCATACATGAGCGTCGGCTGATGTGGCGTTGCATGCGCCGGATGCATACACCAGCTGCCAACGGAAGCGGTTCGTGTGCCGATTCCGGCGCGCGCAGCCTCTTACCCCGCCGGCCGCGGGTGGGAGCCAGTGGGTGGCTCTATTGGCGAATGAACCGCGCCATCCGGCGCTCGCAAGCGGCTCGGCGCCTGTTCATCCGTCAGATTCGCCACCGCGTGGCTCCCCTGGCGAACGAGGGGCAACCAAGGTCGCCTCGTTCGCTGATAGAGCCGTGGGCTGGCTAGGAAGCCGAAGCCCATCCCGCCGACGCGCGCAGCCTCTAATCCCGCCGCAGCCGAAGCCGCCCCGATGCCGGTCGCCGCAGACCGAGTGCTCACCGCGCGTCGGCGCCTCACCGCGCGTCGGCGCCTCACCGCGCGTCGGCGCTCCTCAGCGCGCGTCGGCGCGCTTCAGCGCGCGCTCGGTCTCGGCCTGGCTGCGCATCGCATCCAGCCGCGCCTGGTGACGCTTGAGGATCGTGGCCGCCGCCTCTTCGATGTCATCGGTCAGGGTGAACAGGTCGAGGTCGGCCGGCGCGATCTTGCCCTCGTCGAGCGGCTGCTGCTCGATCCACTTCAGGAGCCCCTGCCAGTACTCGCGCCCGAAGAGCACGACCGGGAAGTGCTCGACCTTGCCGGTCTGGATCAGGGTCAGCGACTCGAACAGCTCGTCGAGCGTGCCGAAGCCCCCCGGGAAGATGCAGAACGCCTCCGCGTACTTCATGAACATCACCTTGCGCACGAAGAAGTAGCGAAACTCCATCCCCAGGTCGACGTACTCGTTCAGTCCCTGCTCGAAGGGCAGCTCGATGTTGCAGCCGATGCTCAGCCCGCCAGCCTCCTGCGCCCCGCGGTTGGCGGCCTCCATGATCCCCGGGCCGCCGCCGGTGATGATGGCGAAGCCCTCTTTCACGAGTCGGCCCGCGAGCTTCCGCGCCTGGCGGTAGGAGGGGTCGTTGCGGCGCACCCGTGCCGATCCGAAGACGGTGACCGCAGGGCCGACGCCGGCGAGCGCGTCGAAGCCTTCCACGAACTCCCCGAGGATGCGCAGGGCGCGCCAGGTGTCGCTGTGCAGGAACGCCGCATCGGGCGTTTCCTGGAGCAGCCGCTGGTCCTCGGTCGGCCGCTTCTGCGTCCCGCGCATGAGCACCGGCCCGCTGCGGCGGCTCTCCTGATCGCGCTTGCGAGTGGGCATCGCTTGACCTCGTTTCGGTGGGCGTCGGCTGTGACGACGAGCTGCCGTGTCGAGACGCAGGCGCGGTGCCGGCCTCGACACGACGAATGACGGGTGGTAGGGTGTCCGCTCGTCCCACGGCGTTTCCCGGATGGTATGTCGGGTGCCCACGCGGACCGACGGATCACGCTAGCTGAGGATTCTATTGCTCGACCTGCTGCGGCGTGCTGCCGTGCTGATCGTCGTCAGCGCCGCCGGCATCGCCCTGCTTGCGCCGGCTGCTGCACGTTCCGGCACGAGCATGAGCCCTGAGGTTGACCAGCTGCTGTCGGTCGCCGATGCGTCAGCACCGGCCGCCGGCGCGCCACGCACGCTGCTCTCGGGTCGAGACCGTTCCGCATCGCTGTCGCTGCTTGCCCCGGCCGATTCCGCGCACGCCGAGGCGCTCGACGCGCCCGACGACGCGTCGGCCCCACCGGTCCTCCGGCTCCAGGCCCGATTCCAGCCGATCCCCACCCGCGCCCCGGCGCCTGCCCCTCGCGCGAAGACGCCGGCAGTCTCGGGCGACGCCGTCTGGGACCGCCTGGCGCAGTGCGAATCGGGCGGCAACTGGTCCATCAACACCGGCAACGGCTACTACGGCGGCCTGCAGTTCAGCCTCGGCACCTGGGCGGGATACGGCGGCACGGCCTACGCCGCGCGGCCGGACCTCGCCAGCCGCGTGGAGCAGATCGCCGTCGCGGAGCGGCTGCGCGCGGCGCGCGGCTACGCACCCTGGCCGGCCTGCGCCGCGAAGCTCGGCCTCCTGTAGCGGGGCGTCGTATTGCGCGAGCTGGCGCGGCGCCTCGCCGTCCTCATCGTCATCAGCGCGGCGGGGATCGGTGTCCTGGCGCCGGTCGCGGCCCGCACGACGCCCGCGGTCGACCTCGGAACCGCGCGCCTGCTCGCTGCGGCGCAGACGTCAGATGAGACCCTGCCACGCTCGCTGGTCGCGGGTCGCGAGCGTTCCGCCGCGCTGACGCTCGCTCAGATCGCCCAGCCGGTCGCAGCCGAGGCACTCGTCGCGGCGACTCCGCTCCCGGAGCCGCCGAGCGTCGCGATCGTGGCCGACTTCGCGCCGGTCGCGACGCCCAGGCCGACAGCAGCCCCGGTCGTGGCGCCACCGCTCACCGGCACCACGGTGAGCGGCAAGGCCACCTACTACTGCTGCACGCTCGGCTACCGCGGCCAGGCGGTCGTGGCGCTGCCGGCGGCCTATGGTGGTCACTACGATGCGCCGCCAGCCTCCCGCTACGTGACGATCTGCGCGGACCGATGCGCGAGCATCCCGGTCGTCGACCGCTGTGGCTGTTACTGGGGCACCCCCAGCCAGAAGGTCGCCGACCTTTCGCCCGAAGCGTGGGCGGCGATCACTGATCGCAGCCGCAGCATGGGCGTTGTGCAGGTGACCATTCGCCTCGGCTGACGAAGCACCGGGACTGGGGCACGCGCTGGAGTAGCATCGGGCCATGCTCGAGCCGCTTCGCGTCGGCCATGTCGTGCTCAAGGTCCGTGACCTGGATCGGTCGCTGGCGTTCTATCGTGATCTGCTCGGCTTCCGGGTGGTGAGCGAGATGAGCAACGTGATGATCTTCCTCACCGCGACGGGCGAGAACCACCACGATATCGGTCTGCTGCGGGTGGGCGACCAGGCGCCGTCACCGGTGCCGAGCGCGGTCGGCCTGTACCACGTCGCCATCCAGCTGGCGGATTGGGCGGCGATCCAGAAGGCGAACGCCGTCCTCACCGAGCGGGGGCTGCTCAAGGGCGCCGCGGACCACGGCGTGACCCGCAGCCTGTACACCGCCGACCCCGACGGCAACGAGATCGAGCTGTACTGCGACGCCCCCCGTGACGAATGGGAAGGGCGCGTCGACGAGGTGATGACGGTCCGGCCGTTGCGCCTGGACTGACCTCGCCGACCGATGCACCGGTCGCGCCACGCGGCATGCACCGTGCTTCGCGATGTGCATGCCGTTTCTGCCGTTCGTCCTGCTCATCGCGTGGCAGGCCGTCAGCAAGTCCGCCTCGTTCGCGCTCGGCTGGGCCACCGCACTGTTCTTCGGCCAGGTGCCGGGCAACAAGGGACGTTACCTGTCGATCATCGCGCTGATCGCGGCCGCCTGGGTCGTGGTCGTGGTTGGCTTTGCGCTGCCGCTCGCCGTGGGGTGGCTGCTCGAGCGTGCCGGCGTGGTGTCGAACTTCGACCTCGCCGCGTTCGAGGTCTGGGCGCTCACCGCGGCGATCGTGCTGACGCCGCCCGCGCTCGCCGCGCTGGCCGAGTGGGCCGAGTTCGACGGTTCCCGCTCAATTGCCGGCTGGCTGCGCAAGGTGCCGATGAGCTACCCGGCGACCGCCTCGCTCGGCTTCGCGGTGCTGCAGATGGTGGTCATCACACCGTTCCTGATCGTCGACCGGGTGCGGCGCGATCGGAGGCTGCTCGAGGTGCCGCTCGTGCTCGAGAGCGGCGAGTCGGCGCGCGACCTGTCGCAGCCGGTGATCGACGCGCTCGGATCGCTCGGAGTCGGCAGCTTCGAGCGCAGAGCCCTGACCGGCCCCGTGTCCTGGCCGCTGCGCACCGCCGGGTTCGCCGCGCGGCATCTTCTCGGCCGCGTGGTCCGCGGCGACCCGATCCTGCTCGAGGGCGACGACCTGCGGGTGATCGTCTATGCCACGAACGTCGGCATCCTCGGCCGGGAGGCCGAGGCGCATCGGGCCCGGGCGGCGATCGAGCGCGAGCTCGCCTTCAGCCAGGCGTTCCTGACCTGGTCGACAGATTCGCAGAAGTTCGAGGAGGAGCTGCGCCGGCTGTACCGGGAGCATCGCCACGACGGCGGCGCATTCGACGGCGAGCTGGACCGGCTGCAGGACCGGATCGACGAGGCGCCGCTGCCGTCGGACGAGTGGAACCTGCTCTACCGGCTGCGGCTGCAGCTCGAGCGGGAGGCGCAGGACGGCGACACCGTTGCGTCGAACGGGCAGTCGAGCGCTCATGCCGGTGCGCACCAGCACGCGGACGGCGGCCGTGAGAAGCAGCGGGTCAGCGCCCGCTGAAGGCGATCGCCACCACGCCGATGAACAGCGCCAGGCCCACGAACAGGATCAGCAGCCGCGCACCCCAGTGCGTCCGGCGCTCCGGGATCGGCTGGTAGGTTCTGCGCCGGCGCGACCCGCGGCCGGATCGGCGGGTCAGCTCACCACTCCCTGCGGAAGAGAAACGGGGTGGTCAGCGCCTCGCGGTTGCTCACCGAGCGCAGCTGCTTGCGCGTGCGCTTCAGCAGCTTGCCGTGGTACGAGCCATCGCCGTACGGCTCGAGCAGCCGCGCGACGTCCCAGTCGTGGGTGCCCGCTACCGCATCGGCCGGCAGGAATCGATCCAGGATCGTTTTCGCCTCGTCGATCGCCACGAAGCTGCGCTTGCGGGCGGCGTTGTCGAGCAGCGTCAACAGGTCGGCGAAGCTGGTCTCGACGTCGGCCACCAGCGTCGTCAGGCGCTCCATGGTGCCCGGCATGCGCTCGCGCTTGAACAGGCCGGTGAGCAGCGTCTTGCGCTCGGCCTCGTCCAGCGTCGCGAGCTGTTCGCGAAGGTTCGGCACGCCCGCCGCCTCGTCGGCGACGGGCACCTCGTAGTCGTACAGGTGCACCATCATCGGTCGCCCGAGCATAGACCGATGCCTGCCGGAGTGTTGCGCCCGTGGCTGGCGCCGTATCAGCCGGGCTTCTCTCTTCCGGCGCCCTCGTGCAAGAGTACCCTCCGCACGTGCTCCGAGCCGCGCGACTCCACCGGCAATGGCTCGCCGTGGCCGGCGCCGTGGCGATCGTCGTCATCGGTGCGGCTGTGACGGGCGGCGTCTTGTTGCGGCCAGCGGCAGCCGAACCGACCGCGGCGGCGGTCGCAGATCTCGACCCGACGACCGTGCCGTGGTACGACGCCGTCCGCCCGCTCGACAACGCCGGGCCGCGCGAGAGCTACGAGCTGGATGCCGGGCTGCTCGGCGACGACGCACCGCGGATCTCGAAGACGATCGACCTGGTGACGGCTTCCGAGGAGCTGGAACGGTCGCGCGCGATGCCGGTCACCGTTCTGCCCGACGGCGCCCTCCTGTACGCCAGCGACGACGGCACGGCCTCGACGCTGCATCTCGGCAGCGTCGCGAATAGGCAGGAGCGCGAGGTCGCGCAGGTGCCTGGCCTCGTCTGGGCGGTCGGACTGGCGCCCGATGCATCGGTCGCCTACGTCAGTCAGCTCGACCGGGTCACCGAACAGGACGCCGGCGTGTGGGCAATCGCGACCGATGGCTCCGGGCAGGCGCGGCGCGTCATGCCGCCGGCCCGCGCCGGCGTGGCACATGCCGACTTCTCGCTCGTGGCGATGGCGGCATACACCGCCTCGCTGCGGCTGGATGTCAGCGGTCGAATGCTGACGCGGTCGAGTTGCGACCGCGACAATCAGCCGTTCGCGTGCACGCTCGACGTGCTCGACCTGTCCACGGGCAAGATCACGCGCCTGGACGATGCCCTCGGGGCCGGCTTCATCGGCCTCGAGGACGGTCTCGTGCTCACCCAGCCGACCTGTTTCGGCGACGACCCATGCGGGCCGGTCGTCGTCGACCTTGCGTCCGGGGCCCGCCAGGGGCTGCCATGGGTGACCGATGCCGCCGACATCACGCTCGCGGGCCGGTCCCCGGTCGTCGTGGCCGTGAGTCACGCCGACGCCGAGCTCTCCGGAGTGGCCGTGATCGATCTTCAGGCACACCGAACGCGGCAGCTGATCGCCGAGCGTCCGGCGTCGATCATCCTGTGGCATGACGGCAGTGCCGTGCTCCCGCCGGGGTGGTTGCATGCCGACATCGACTCGGGCGATCAGCAGGTTCGACTGGCCGTCCGGGTCAGCGACGGCAAGACCGTACAGCTGCCGCTGACGCCTCCGGTCGAGCGCGAAGGCGTGTCGCAGAACGGCTGACGGCTACAATCGGCCGGCGCGCTCGAGGTGCGCATCGGTCCTGGGCCAAGGCAGGAGGAGGCGCATGCTGCTCGAAGGGAAGAAGCTGCTCATCACCGGCGTGCTGACCGACGACAGCATCGCGTTCTCGGTTGCCAAGGTCGCGCTCGAGGCGGGCGCCGAGGTCCTGCTGACCAACGTCGGCAAGGGGGTGCGGCTCACCGAGCGCGTCGCACGCAAGCTGCCCTCGACGCCCGACGTGCTGCAGATGGACGTCAACAACCCTGACGACATCGCCGCGGTGGCCGCTGACGTAATGAGCCGCTGGGGCCGTCTCGACGGCGTCGTGCACGCCATCGCCTTCGCCCCCGGCGACGCGCTGGGCGGCAACTTCCTGCACACGCCCTGGGAGAGCGCGGCGACCGCCTTCCAGACCTCCGCCTACTCGCTGAAGGCGCTGGCGGTGGGCATGCTCGAACCGATGCAGGCGGCGGGTGCCGGATCGGTCGTCAGCCTCGACTTCGACGGTCGCTTCGCGTGGCCGATCTACGACTGGATGGGCGTTTCGAAGGCCGCGCTCGAGGCGGTCACTCGCTACCTGGCGCGCGACCTCGGCGAGCATCACATCCGGGTGAACACCGTCTCGGCCGGACCGATCCGGACGATGGCCGGCAAGTCGATCCCCGGATTCGACCAGATCGCCGACAAGTGGCTCAACCGCGCCCCGCTGGGCTGGTCACTGACCGACGCGACACCGGTCGGCCAGATGGTCTGCTTCCTGTTGAGCGACTGGGCGTCGATGACGTCGGGCGAGCTGATCCACGTCGACGGCGGCTACCACGCTATGGGGACCGATATCCGCGTCACGTGACGGTGTAGCTCGTCCCGTCGTACCCCGATGCGCCGTCCGGCAGCGTGCCGGCGACCTGCGCCGACTGCACGTCGCCACGGCCGTCGACCGAGCGGACGCGAACGCGATACGTCCCGGCGCGCGGCGGCGACCAGGCATAGCGCCAGAAGCGCCACACGCCGGCCGGGCTGTCGCCGGTCGGCGGGTCGAGCTCGGCGGCGACCCACGCCGCGTCCTCGCCGAGCTGCAGCTCGACGCGACCGATGCCGCGGTCGCCGGCAAACGCGATCCCGGCAAGCGGAATCGGTCGTCGGCGGTCGAGCGGCGACCCCGAGGCAGGCGCGTCGAGGCGCGACATCGTCTTGATCAGCGCCGCCTTCGTCCAGCCGCGCTGCTCCCAGTAGCCGTCGTACGGCGTATCGATCGCCTCGATGCCCGAGAGCCACTTCGGGCCCTTCATCCCGTAGGTCCCGGGCAGCAGCAGGCGCAGGGGAAAGCCGTGCCGCTCGGGGAGTGGCTTCCCGTTCATCTCGAAGGCGAGCAGGACGCGCTCGTCGGCGGCCATCGCCAGCGGGATCGATTCGGTGTAGCCGTCCTCGGCGGTGAGCTTCAGCTCGACCACGCCGGCATGCGGTCGTACCCCGTCGACCAGCGCTCGCAGCGGCACGCCGCGCCAGCGCGCGGTGCTGATGAGGTGGCCGCCGACCTCGTTGCTGATGCACTCCAGCGTCTGCAGCTGCTCCACCTCGCCGAGTGCGCGCAGCTCGTCGAGCGTCAGCTCCATCGGCTCGGCGACCAGGCCGCCGACCCGCAGCCGCCACGTTGCCGCGTCGACCGACGGATCGATCAGGTTCTTGCTGACGACGTAGAAGTCGTCGGTCGGCGTGATCGCGCTCGGCAGCACGCCGGCGATGACGCGGCCGCCGTTGGTCAGCAGCCGCCACGCCCCGCCGCCGACCAGCAGCAGGACGCCGGCGATCGCGGCCCACTGGAGGATGTGGCGCCGTGAAACATCGGCTTCCGGGTCGGGCGGGGCAAGCGGGTCGTAGCGCAGTGCGAACGCGAGGGTGAAGAGCGCGGCCGCAACGAGGCCCACCGCGGCCGTCGAGACCGCGCCGAGGGCCAGCGGCAGGCCCGCGCCGCCGACCAGCGCAAGCGCCGCCGCAACGAGCACGGCGCGCCGTCGGTCGTTCAGCCGGGCCGCAATCCAGCCGATCAGCGAACCACCGGCAACCACGCCGATCGCCACCACGACGACCAGCATCGGTTTGGCGAACGTGCCGAACAGGCCGAGCAGGGCATCGAACAGGCCGACCGGGATGAGAATCGTGATCGCCTCGGCCACGCGCTCGGCGAGCGTCGGGATGCCGGTCGCCAGCCGGACGAGGACGGTCAGCGCGAAGGCCGCGCTGCCGGCCGCGAACCCCGCCCATGTGCCAGAGGTCGTGCGCCCGCTGCCCGGAGGGCGCGAGTTGGGCGAAGGGAATCGGTCGGTCATACTCGGGAGCGTGAAGACAGTCGGACAGCACTTTGACGATTGGGCGCCGAGCTACGACGCCCAGATCCGCGAGATGGTGCCTCGCTACGAAGAGATCAACGATACCCTCATCTCCCTGCTCGGGCTGCGGCCGCCTCGGCGGCTGCTCGATCTCGGAGCAGGCACCGGCTACACGCTGCTGCGCATCCTCGAGGCGTTCGAGCACAGCGAGGTCACGGGCCTGGACGTGTCGCAGGAGATGCTCGACCGTGCGCGACAGCGGCTCGCCGCCTTCGAGCCGCGCGTCACCCTGGCGCACTCGGACATCGCCGAGCCGGAGATCTCAGGGCAGTACGACGCGATCGTATCGGTCCTGGCCGTCCACCATCTCTATCCGGACCAGAAGCGACACCTCTTCGGGCGGCTGTGGGAGCACGTCGCGCCGGGCGGCATCTTCGTCCTGGCCGACTACTTCCGGCATGCCTCGCGCCGCCTGCTCGAGCTCTACGACCTTCCGGAGCCCGATGCCCACGAGGCCGAGCACGATCACCCCGACACGACCGCCGAGCACCTCGCCTGGCTGACCGCGGCGGGGTTCAACGCGGTGGACGTGGTCTGGAAGTACGAGGACGTCGGCGTGCTGGTGGCGTTCCGCGCCGACCGGGAGCACTAGGCCCGACCGGCCTCCAGGTCGAGCAACGCCTGCTTGCGCCACAGGCCGCCGCCATAGCCGGTCAGCGCGCCGTCCGCGCCGACGACGCGGTGGCAGGGAATGAGGATCGCCAACCGATTGCGGCCGTTGGCTCGACCGACGGCGCGCGCCGCGCCGGCTCGACCAACCTCGAGCGCCAGGGCGTCGTAGCTGCGCGTCTCGCCGGGTGGGATGGCGCGCAGCGCTTCCCAGACGCTCCGCTCGAACGGCGAGCCCGGTGCGACCATCGGCACCGAGAAGTCGTGCCGCTTGCCGGCGAAGTACTCGTTCAGCTCGCGCTGCAGCCGCTCCAGATGGGCGTGGCGTCCCGGAACGATCCGTCCCAGCCGCCGCTCGACGATCTTCAGCTGGGTGGGCAGCATGCGGCGGTCGAAGAACTCGAGGAGGCAGACGCCGTCATCGGTTGCGGCGCCGAGCATCGGCCCCAGCGGCGAGTCGAGCGCGGCCGCGACGACCAGGTCCGCCGGCAGCGGCCGGCAGCGCAGGCAGGGGCGGTAGCCATCGGCGAGCGCGGCCTCGCCGGTGTCGTAGTGGATGACGTGATCGGCGCGGGGGCGTGCCGAGCATTCGGGCCGGCAGAAGATGCGGGTGGTGGTGACGGCGTCGAGCTGCATGACGGTTGAACGCGCCCGCCGGTCGAAACGTGAGATCAGTCGGCGTTTCTCGACGGCAGTGTCAGCCCGACGACCCCGAGCGTGAGCAGCGCGCTGACGGCGCCGACCCATAGCTGCATGCCGAAGCCGTCGATGAAGAAGCTCGTGGACGGGCGGATCGTCAACACCTGGATGACCTGCAACGCATCGACCCCCAGCGCCGCAACGGCGACCGCTGCCAGCGGAACCCAGAAGCGACCGGGCCGCTCACCGTCGAGCCACGCGCCGATCGGCACGGCGAGCCAGGCACCGATGGCGATGGTCGTGGCGAGATCCAGTCCGATGAGTGCCACGTTCACGCCGGTGAGGTCGAACCGCAGGTAGGTCAGCGTGTTGGGCAGGAGCCCGATGGCGATGACGACTGCCGTCGTCGCGATCGCGCGCGAACTCGGCCATCGAACGCGGATGAGCATCAGACCGGCTGCCATCAGCACGAGGCCGATGAAACGCACGAGCGTGGCGATCGGGGCGAAGTTGGAGGCGAAGACGACCTGCTCCGCGTCCATCGCCTGGCCGGCCCACCAGGTGAAGGCGGCGTTGAACAACGTCCACGCTGCGACGAGCCCGGCGCCGACCAGCAGCAACGGGTGGCTGCGCGCCGCGGACGGCACGCGATACAGGATCGCAGCCGGCAGGAGAACGGTCGCCACATTGCCGAGGCCATGGACGAGCACCAGCGGTGCGCCCGTCTCGCCAGAGACGATGACACCCGGCACGGGAGCAAGCTCCAGGCGCACCTGCTGGACGACGAGCCAGGCTTCGACGAGCGCCATCACCACGAATAGCCAGCCGAGTGGCGGCAGAACGCGCCTCGCGTCGTCCGCGTTGCGTGTATCGAGGGTGCCGCTCTCCGCCGTCATGTGCCGGACTGTGCGCCGCTGCTTGCGGCAGCGTCAACCC
This sequence comes from Candidatus Limnocylindria bacterium, assembly GCA_035708065.1. GTDB lineage: Bacteria > Chloroflexota > Limnocylindria > QHBO01 > QHBO01 > JAICUY01. The sequence goes on from DASSTC010000034.1 coordinate 15,721, forward strand.
TCAGGCGTTCGCCGCCTGCGGCTGACGAAAGATCATGTTCACGGTGAACGGCGCGGTGCCGAGCAAACGATCGCCGCTGCGCAGCTCGAGCCGATGCCGCCCGATCTCGCGCACCTCCAGCCCGTTGAGGTCGGCGATGACGTTCGCGGTCGTCGTGCCGGCCGGCACCTCGATCTGCAGTCGCGGTGGATTTGGCAGCAGATCGGCGCCGCTCGGCGCCACGATCTGGAGCATGAGCGGATAGGGCCCCGGTGCCGCTTCCAGCACGGCGACGACAAAGAGGCGGCCGTGCACCGCCGGCAGCTGCGCGACGTTGATCTGGCTGAAGACGCCGATCGCGCTGATCTTGCCGTCCTTGGCGGTCAGCGCGTAGTCGCACAGCAGCAGGGTGTGGAGCTCGAGATCGTCGTCAGGCATCGGTCATGTGGCGGCGTAGCGTTCGGCGCCGGCCAGGTGCAGGCTCACATACGGCTCGTCGCCGATGACCACCGAGTCGTGTCCGGGACCGATCTCGAACAGATCGCCGGGGCCGACCTCGATCACGCGGCCGTCGTCCATCTCGATCCGGTTCCGCCCCGATAGCACCAGGCCGACGTGCGCGACCTCGCAGCTCCTCTTGCCGAGGGCGGCGCCGACGTGCTCCGACCATCGCCAACCCGGCTCGTATGCGGCGCGGCCGACCGAGAGGCCACCGATGTTGACGAGGTCGAGGCGACCGAGCGGGAACTCGCGCTGCTCATCGGGCTCATCGAAGCGACGCACGAGCGCCGCAGACTCGGGCATGGTCACGCTCCTTCACTTCCGTAGAGGTCCGGGTCGAGCAGCCAGGCGATCTCGCCGCCGCCGGGCTCCGGGACGCCATAAAACTCGAGGCAGGCGACGCCCGCCTTGCGCATCCGCACCGAGGACGCGCCGGTGAGCAGCTCGATCGTCTGCGACAGATCCGGCTCGTGGCCGACGAACATCACACGCCGGTCCGCCGGCCGCTGGGCGAGGAGCTGCGCGAAGCTCGACCAGTCGGCGCCCGGCGCCAGCAGGTCGTCGGCGATCGGCGCGTGCGAGAGTCCGAGGCCGTCGACGAGCAGCTCGGCGGTGCGCTCCGCGCGCCGCAGGGGTGAGGTGAAGACGACGTCGGGCCGCAGGTTGAGGCGCCGCCACGCATCGGCCGCGGCGCGCAGCTGCGTCTCGCCGTCAACGGTCAGCGCACGCGCCTGGTCGGTTCCGTCGGCCGCCCGGTCCTCGGCGATGCCGTGCCGCAGGAAGTAGAGGATCAATCGGCGTCAGCCCCGCCACGGGTGCCGACGTGTCCGCGCGTCAGGCCACGCGCCTGACCGGTGTCGTCCAGCTTCAGCTGGGCCGGCACGGTGCCGAGCGTCTTCGGCAGGGTCACGGCCAGGACCCCATTGCCGAACGCCAGGTTGGCGCGCCGCCCGTCGACGCTGCGCGGCAGCTCGATGCTCCGGTCATACGGCCCGTACGACCACTCGCGAGCCAGGTACTCGATGCGGTCCTGCCCCTGCCCGCGCTTCTCGGCGTGGAGCGTCAGCCGGCCGTCGTGGGTGACCTCCACCGAGATGTCGGTGACGTCGACGCCGGGCATCGGCGCGACGACCATCAGCTCGCGCTCGTTCTCGTAGATGTTGACGGGGATCGCGGTGGCATCGGTCATGGCGGACCTCCAGTGCAAGACCGATGCTACCGCGTGGGCCCTTGCCAGCACTAGGACGTGCTCGCTGCCGGACGGCCGCGGTCCTCCCGGAAGTCGCTGTCTTCCGCGACGACATCGAGGCCGGCGAGATCGCGGCAGATGCGTCGATCGTCAGATTCCAGCCTCGGCGGAGTTGGGCATGCCGAACCATCCGAATCGGCCGATTCGGATTGCTGCTTGAGCGTGGCCACCCCGGCCAGGATCGTCGAATCGGCTTGCGAGACCGCCTATCTCCTGCGCGAGCGGAATGCGGCAACGACGCTGCCTGTCGCGCAGCGTATGCGGAGCGTGAGTGGAATTTGGCAACGCAGGCACCGCAAGCGCCCACGTGGCTTTGGCGCATTCACCTCAGTCGGGAAACGCCTCCGGACCGCGCTCGGCGAGCTCGCGCGCATGCTCGTCTGCGTCTTCGGGCGGGATCCAGCTGTACGGGTAGCGATCGTCCTCGAGCCGCGTCGCCTCCTCGGTGAGGTGCAGCGGATGGAACGTGTCGATAATCACCGCCAGCTCCTCGGTGCCCTCCTTGCCGATCGACGCCTCGACCGTCCCCGGATGCGGCCCGTGCGGGATGCCCGCCGGGTGGACCGTGAAGGACGAGATGTCGACGCCGCGACGGCTCATGAAGTTGCCGGCGACGTAGTAGATCACCTCGTCGCTGTTGATGTTGCTGTGGTTGTACGGCGCCGGGATCGACAGCGGGTGGTAGTCGAACTTGCGCGGCACGAACGAGCAGACCACGAAGTTGCGCGGCTGGAAGGTGAGGTGCACCGGCGGCGGCTGGTGGATGCGACCGGTGATCGGCTCGAAGTCGCCGATGTTGAAGGCGAACGGCCACAGGTAGCCGTCCCAGCCGACGACGTCGAACGGGTGGTGGCGGTAGTGGTAGGCGGTGATCCGGCCGCGGGTCTTGACGTCGACCACGAAATCGCCGGTCTCGGTATGCGCCGGCGCCTCATCGGGCGGACGGATGTCGCGCTGGTAGTAGGGCGAGTGCTCGAGCAGCTGCCCGTAGTCGTTGCGGTAGCGCTTCGGCGGCTCGATCTCCGAGGGGCACTCCAGCCAGAGCATGCGCTGCTCTGAGCCGGCATCGGGCCGAAGCTGGTAGGTCGTGCCGATGGGGATCACCAGGTAGTCGCCCGGCCCGTAGGGAATCGGTCCGAAGTTCGTGTCGAGGACGCCGGTGCCGGTGTGCACGAAGAACATCTCGTCGGCTTCGCCGTTGCGGTAATAGCCGGTCATCGGCTCCGCCGGCAGGACGACGCCGAAGGTCACGTCGTGGTTGAAGAAGAGCGGCACGCGGCCGCTGATCGCGTCTCCGCGCGCCTCGAGGTCCTTGGTGTTGACCAGGTGATGCCGATGCGGCCCGTTCGTGTCCTCGTCCGACGGCTTCAGGACGACGTCGGCCACCTTCTCGATCTTGTACGCCTGGGTCGGGGGCGTGTCGTGGTAGAGCAGCGAGCTGCGCCCGGCGAAGCCCTCGACGCCGAAAAGCTCCTCGGCATAGAGATCGCCGTTCGCCTTGCGGAACTGCGTGTGGCGCTTGTGCGGCACCTCGCCGCGCCGGACGTAGAACATCAGGCCAAATTCTCCCGCGTCAGTGTGATATGGCGAGCCGCTCGGCGGTATCGAGCAGGTCGTCGAGGGTGAAGGGCTTGGCGATCCAGGCATCCGCCTCGAGCTCCGCGGCGAATGATTGGATGTGCCGCGATGCGGAGAGCACGAGCACTCGGGACTGCGCCGCGAGGGGCAGATTGCGCTGGTGGTTGCGGAATTCCTGTGCCGACATGCCGGGCAGGCTCAGGTCGAGGACGATGACATGGGCCGGCCAGCCGAGATGCGACAGCGCGGCATCGGCGGACCCGACGGCGCGGACCTCGTACCCCTCCTCGGAGAGGACATCGGCGAGCGACTCCCGCATCACGTCGTCATCCTCGACGAGAAGGATCCGCCGTGCCGGTGCGATCACTGCCGGGCCTGGTGGCGCGGCAGCCAGACACTGAAGCGCGTGCCGCCGCCGGGGCGCGGAATCGCGTCGATGGTTCCGCCGTGCCGCTCGACGATCTGCTTCACGATGTGCAGGCCGAGGCCGAGTCCCTGCACGAACTCCGCATTCCGTCCGCGCGAGAACGCGTCGAAGATGTGCAGCTTCGCCTCCTCGTCGAGGCCGATGCCACGATCGCCGACCGCGATGAGCGCCCCGCCATCGTCCTCGGTGACCTCCACGTCGACCGCCGGACGGTCAGCGGAGTACTTCAACGCGTTATCGACGAGGTTGGTGAGCACCTGGTCGATGCGCAACGCGTCGACTTCCGCCATGACCGGCACGCTGCTGAGCAGCCGAACGCGCCCGGCTTCCTGCTCCTCGAAGCGCTCGACGACATCGGCCGCGAGTGCGGTGAGGTCCGTCTCGTCGGCGTCAAGCGACGGCGTCCCGGACGTCAGGCGGGACACGTCGAGCAGCTCATTCACCAACGCGCCGAGGCGCTGCGTCGAACGCAGCATCCGTTCGAGGACCCGCTCGAGGCGCTCCCGGTCGAGCCGGTCGTTCGCCGCTGCCCGGACCACGCTCTCGACCGCGAGCTGCAGGGAGGCGACGGGCGTCTTCAGCTCGTGCGAGGCGATACTCAGGAAACCGTCCCGCGCGGCGAGGGCCGCTTCGGCGGCCGCGCGCGCCTGCTCTTCGGCGGCGAGCCGCTGCCGGTGCTCCTCCGCCTCACGTCGCTCGGACATGTCGCGGGTCACCTTCGCAAAGCCATACAGCTCGCCGGAGGGAGTCCGTAACGCCGTGACGACGACGTCGGCCCAGAATCGGGTGCCGTCCTTGCGAACACGCCAGCCCTCGTCCTCGAAGCTTCCGAGGTCGGCGGCGGAGCGGAGGACGTGGGCGGGGCGCCCGGCATCGCGATCCTCCTCGGTGTAGAAGATCGAGAAGTGCTTTCCGGCAATCTCGTCGGCCGTATAGCCCTTGATCCTCTGGGCACCGCGGTTCCACGTCACCACGAGCCCTTCCGGATCGAGGAGGAAGATCGCATACTCGCGCACCGCGTCGACGAGCAGCCGGAACGACTCGTCCCCGTGCAGCAGGTCGGTGCCGCTGGTGGGAAACATCACCCCCGATTCTACGGGCTGCTCGCAGCCGTCCCGGGCGGCTTGGCTCCGGGGGCTCCGAGCTCCGAGCTGCCGCCACGCGGGTAGACGATCAACAGGCGCGCCGGCGTCTCGCCAACGACTTCCACGTCGTGGGGCAGAGTGCCGTCCAGCAGGACATAGTCACCCGGGCCGGCATCCACCACGGTTTCGCCCTGTCTGATGCGCACGGTGCCCGAGATCACGACGTGGTGCTCGTCGCCGGGATGCGAATGGAATCCGGTCGTCGACCGGGCAGCCATCGCCGCCTCGAAGATGGCGAGATCGCGTGACAGGCCGCCGTCGATCTGAGCGACCTGCCCGCCCGGGGCGATCTCACGAACCGGACGATCAGCGGCGCGCACGACGCGCGGCGGCGCGCTGGCGTCCAGCAGGAACCAGGCGATCGGAACGTCGAGCGCGGTGGCCAATGCCGCCAGGGTCTCGAGCGATGGAGACGCCTTGTCGTTCTCGACCTGGCTGAGGTAGCCGATGTTCAGCCCGGTTGCCTCGCTCACCGCGGACAGGGTCAGGCCCCGATCCTGCCGCCGATGACGGATCCGGCGACCGACCAGCGGTCGGCGACGGCGATCGGTCAGGTCAGGCATGGGCCGATTATGGCGGCAGCAAAAGGTCTTGACAAGCACCAATACTTCGGCGATGATTGGATTACAACAAACACATCGCCTAGCAACCAACAGCAACCGAAAGCAACGGACAGCAACCGAAAGGACCCTTCACCGTGAAGATCGCAATCATCGGCGCAGGCAACGTGGGGAAGGCGCTTGCCACCTCCATGCAGCGCGCCGGACACGACGTCGTCATCAGCGCCAGCACGCCTGAGAGCGCCGAGAAGGCCGCACAGGAGCTGGGCGTCCGATCCGCGCAGAGCAATGTTCAGGCGGTCGAGGATGCGAATGTCGTCGTCCTCGCCGTGCCGTACCACGCCACCGACGAGATCGTTCCGCAAATCGCGCACGTCGCGGGCGACAGGGTGATCATCGACGTCACCAACCCGCTCACCGCGGACTACTCGGGCCTCGCGACCGACACGTCGGCGGCCGAGGAGATCCAGGAGCGCCTGCCGGCGGCCAAGGTCGTCAAGGCGTTCAACACGCTCTTCGCGTCCAACCAGGCAAACCCGAGCGCGGACGTCGATGCCTTCGTGGCGGGCGACGATCCGGACGCCAAGCAGGCGGTCATGAGCCTGGCCGATGCGATGGGCCTGAGCCCCGTCGACGTCGGTCCGCTGAAGAGCGCCCGCTACCTCGAGGGCATGGCCTTCATCAACATCGGGCTGAACGCGCGCAACGGCTGGAACTGGACTTCAGCCTGGAAGCTGGAGCGCTAGCGATGGCCATCACCCGTCTGAACCACGCGGTCCTCTACGTTCGAGACGCGGACCGCGCGGCAGACTTCTACCGGCAGGCGTTCGGCTTCGAGGAGCTCGAGCGTCCGCAGGGCATGCGCGCGGTGTTCATGCGCTCGCCGTCGGGCGGCAACCACCACGACCTGGGGCTGTTCGAGGTCGGCGCGCAGGCGCCGCGTCCACCGCGCGGATCGGTCGGCCTCTACCACCTGGCATGGCAGATCGACACGATCGAGGGGCTGGCCGAGATGGCCGGCAACCTCCGGTCGCTCGGTGCGCTGACCGGCGCATCGGACCACGGCGTCAGCAAGTCGCTCTACGGCCGGGATCCGGACGGCAACGAGTTCGAGGTGATGTGGGAGGTCCCGCGCGAGGCGTGGGGCGCCTACGAGCAGCAGGCGACGGTCATGCCACTCGACCTCGATGCCGAGGTCGCGCGCTGGGGCACGCGAAGCGCGCCGGTCGCCTGACCCGGCGCTCGCTCAGGTGGGCTGCGATCGTGGGTTGTCCGCGGTCGCAGCCAGCACCGCCTTGATCTCGAACGGCGTCAGCCCGGGATGCTTCGAGGCGATGAGAGACACCAGCCCGGCAATGTGCGGTGCCGCGAAGCTGTTGCCGGTGGCGACGATCTCGGTGCCGTCCTTCCAGGCGATCGGCACGTCGACGCCCCACGCCCCGAATTCGACCGGCGGTGACGGGTTGTAGTAGAAGCGGAACGGGTCCGGTTCCGAGTGCGCCGCCACCGAGATGACCGATGCGAACAGCGACGGATAGCTCGGCGCGGGCACATTGTTCGCCGCCGAGACGAGCACGATGTTCTTGAAGTAGGCGTCGTCGGCGAGCTCGTGGAAGATCGGGAAGAGCGTCTCGCTCTTCGACGACAGGCTCAGGTTGGCGACGGTCACGCCGCGCTCGATGGCCCACTCGAGGCCCACGGCGAATGCGGTGCCCTTGCCCTTCAGGTCGGCGCCCAGGACGCGGACGGAGACGATGTCGACCTCCGGCGCCAGCCCGGTGATGATCCCGGCGCAGGCCGTCCCATGGCCGAACAGGTCGATGCCGCTGGGATCCGGCTCGACGGTGTGATGGCCATCGGCGGTCGTCTGCACCGCCACGCTCTCGACCAGGCGACCGTGGACGCGCGGGTGGTCGCGCTCCACGCCACTGTCGATGATCGCGATCGTGACGCCCTTGCCGGTCGCGCCGCCCCATGCCCAGTCGCGGTCGACGCTGCTCAGGTTCGCGGCGCGGACGAGCTGCCGCGCGGTGGCGAACGGCTCGGACCAGGCCGGGAGATCTTCCTCGTCGACCATCGCCGATCCGGCTAGCGCCGCCGGCGCTGCTTGGCGTGCGCCGCGACGGCGGTGAGGATCTGCGCCACCAGTTCCTGCTCGTTCTCGCCCATGGTGCTGACCTGGGCGACCGCGTCGGCGACGCGCCACAGCGGCGACTCCTCCGCGTCGTCGAGCCCGGCGGTCGCGGCGCTGACGATGCTCTCCAGCTGGGCATCGGTCAGGTCTCCGTCGAGCTGTGACAGCGCCGAGCGCAGGAGCGACGGCAGGTCGCGCTGGACGCGCGTCGCGGCGATGGCGGTCGCGGCCTGCTTGGCGAACACGGCCAGCAGCTCCATGTCGCGCAGCGTGAAGGCGGCTTCGCCGCGCTTGTCGAGGACCTGGAGCACGCCGACGCTGCCGCTCTCGTCGAGCAGCGGGACCGCGGCGATCGAGCGCGGCACGTAGCCGGTCTTCTCGGCCGCCTTGCGGTTGAAGCGCGGGTCGGAGCCGACGTCGGAAAGGGCCAGCGCCTGGCCGGTCGAGTAGACGTACCCCGCGATCCCCTGCGTCGGCGCGACGGACAGACCGATGGCGCCGGCACCCTGGGCGCCGGCCGCCACGCGGAAGACGAGCCGATCCGGATCGGTCTCGAAGATGGCGATCGATGATGCCTCGGCGTCGAACAGTCGAACCGTGGCGTCGACGATCGACTGGAGCAGCCGCTGCTCCATGTCGGGATGGAGGCGACCGGCGATCGAGGCGCGCAACACCGACGCGCGCAGCGCGGAGAGGTTCGCGTGAAGGTCAGACGAGCGATCGTCGCTCATGCGAAAGCGGGGCGATCGCTTGCGCGATGCCCCGCCTCACTCGGCTTTGGCTACTGGAGCTTGCCCTGCAGCTTGCCCTGCTTGTCGCGGAGGTGACCCTGGACGTCATCGTCCTCGGCCGACTGCAGCTTGCCCTGGAGCTTGCCCTGGAGATGGCCGTGGCCCTCGAGGTCCTGCTCTTCGCCCGCCTGCAGCTTGCCCTGGAGCTTGCCCTGGAGATGGCCGTGGCCCTCGAGGTCCTGCTCCTCGCCCGCCTGAAGCTTGCCCTGCAGCTTGCCCTGCAGATGACCGTGGCCCTGCACGTCGTCGTCTTCGCTGGCCTGCAGATTTCCCTGGAACTTCGACATCGGTGTATTCCTCTCCTCGTTGTGGTTGCCGGCTGCCGAAGCGGCCGCGTTTCTTGGTGGGCACCTTACCGTGACCGGGCAAGTGCCCGAATCCGATCGGCGACCCGAAGGCTGTCAATTTGCCGACACTCAGCGTTCGGCGCGACGGGCGAGCTCGTCGAGGTCCGGAATGATGAGCCGATCGCGCTCGATGCGGATCAGCCCCTCGTCGACGAGATCGCTCAGCAGGCGGTTCACGCTCTGCCGCGTGCCGCCGATCATGGCAGCCAGATCCGATTGCGTATAGGGCCAATCGAGGCTCCGTTCGCGTCCGGGCCCCGGCTCACCCTCCTCGCCGAGGCGCACGAGGCGCATCGCCAGGCGGCCGGCGAGGTCCAGGAAGTGAAGCTCCTCGACGTGACCGGTGAGCCGCCGGAGCTCGACGGCCAGGCCCTTGAGCAGCGCGTCGCGCAGCGCCGGCTGCTCGCCGAGCATCTCCAGGAAGACCGCGCGCGGCAGGCTGAGCGTATCGGTGGTTTCGACCGCGGCCGCTGTGGCGGAGTGCGGCGCACCGTCGAGCAGCGCCAGCTCGCCGAAGAAGTCGCCCGGTCGCAGGGTGGCGATGATCGCCTCGTCGCCCTCCGGCGACGGCAGCACGATCTTGACCGATCCGCTGGCCACGACATGCAACGCGTCGCCCGGGTCGCCTTGATGGAAGATCACCTCGCCGCGGCGGAAGTGTCGTGCGCGAAGGCGTCGCTGGATCTCGAGCAGCGCCTCGTCGGCGCACTGGCTGAACAATGGCGAGGAGCGCAGCGGCGCGAGCAGATCGGGCTGCTGCATCGGTCAGCCGCCTCCGGTCGCCTTGCTCGGAACCGACCCGCGGTGCAGGTCGAGGAAGCGCATGGAGGTTCCCGGGCCGGCCGCGACGAGCTCGAGGAAGACCTTGCCGTCCAGCGCCAGCAGGCGACCGGTGCTCGCCGCCGTGACCGTGGCGGTGCGCGGCACCCCGGAGATGAGACCGATCTCACCGAACACCTCGTCGGGTCCCATCCGCCGCAGCTTCACCGGCTTCCGGCTCCCCTCCGCGACCTGGGTGACGTCGAACTTCCCCTCCAGGATCATGTAGAAGCGGTCCGCCACATCCCCCTGGCGGATGACGACCGTGCCGGGCGCGACGACGACCTCCTGGCCCTGGCGGGCGACCGCCTCGAGCCGGCCGGCCGGCAGGCCGGCGAACGATGCCAGCCGCGCGAAGCGTTCCTGCTCGGGGGTGAGCGGTGAGGCACGCACGGCGGCCGGCCCGATCAGCACCACGCCGACGATCGTGGCCACCACCATCGCGATTCCCGCCGCCGCCAGCACCGGCACGACCCCGAAGATCGCCGACCCGACCGGCAGCAGCAGCGATCCGGCGGCGTAGGCCGTGACGCTGACCGTGTTCAGCATGCCGAGCGTCCGGCCGCGGATCTCATCGGGCACGGTGCGCTGGAAGAGGGTGGTGCTCACCACGTCGACCAGCAGGCTGCCCGCCGCGGCGACGGTCATGGCCACCAGTGCGGGGAGCAGGCTGCCCGACGGCCCGAGGACGATGAGCCCCAGGCCGAGCACGATCCCGCCGGCAAGCAGCGGCGGCCCCAGGCGCCGGCCGAGCACCAGCACGCCCGAGGCGATTGCGCCGAGCATGCCGCCGACACCGACCGCCGCGTTGAGGTAGCCGGTGGCCGCGTCGCCCTGGCCCAGCACGTCGACCGCGATCACCACGGTGAGCACCCCGAGGCCGCCGAAGACGAAGCTGTCCACGGCGTTGATCAGGGTCATGCCGGACAGCGGACGCAACCGGCTGCGCACCTCGGTGAAGAAGGGCACCTTCGCTGGCTGCGGCGCCGCATCGGGCGCGCCGTCGACCGCCGCCAACTTGTCCGGCGTGGCGACCCGTGGCGCCTTGCTGTCCCTTGGCAGCTGCCAGAGCACGATCGCCACGACCCCGAAGCTCGCGGCGTTGATCAGGAAGGCAAGCGGCAGGCCGCCCGCCGCAATCAGCAGGCCGGCGAGCGCCGGTCCGACCACGAACGCGAGGTTGTCAAGCGTCGCCCAGGCGCTGTTCGCCGGACCGAGCTCCGACTCGTCGCGGGTGAGGCTCGGCAGCAGCGCGCCGATGGCCGGCCCGAAGAAGGTGGAGAAGCAGGCGGCCAGGATCGTCAGCGCCACGATCGGGATCAGCGGCGCCTCGGTGATCACCAGGATCGCCAGGCCGATCATGGTCACGCCGCGGGCGATGTCGGTGACGATCAGCACCATTCGGCGGTCGAAGCGATCGACCACGATCCCCGCCGGAACGGAGAGCAGGATGTACGGCGTCACGCGCGCCGCTCCGACGATGCCAAGCACGACCGGCGAGCCGTCGCGCTGGTAGACGACCACCAGGAGCGCGACGAGATAGAGCCAGTCGCCGATGCCCGACACGAACTCCCCGACGAGGAGGCGGGACAACGCTGGATTGGAGAGCAGGCGTCGGTAGGTCCTCAGGACGCCCAGGGGTCGTTACCCTCCGTTGCCGGCGGCCAGGATCTCGGCGAAGCGACGTGGATCGACGTTCCCGCCGCTGATGACCACCACCCGCGCATTATCGTCATCGCCCTGCGGAACGCGACCCGAAATGTGCGCGGCCATGGCGGCGGCGCCGCTGGGCTCGACGACCAGCCGGCCGCGACCGGCGAGCTGGCGCATCGCCGCGGTCAGCTCGTCCTCGCTCACCGTGGCGATCTCGTCGACGAAGCGGCGCAGGTGCTCGAAGGGCAGCCGGCCGACCGACTGGGTGCGCAGGCCGTCGGCCATGGTGCGTGCCGTCTGCTCCGACGGCCAGCGGACGATCTCTCCACGCCGCAGGGACTCGGCCGCGTCGGCGGCCAGCTCCGGCTCGACGCCGATGATCCGCGCTCGCGGTGCCAGCCGCGCGACGGCCGCCGCGATCCCGGCCAGCAACCCGCCGCCCGAGGTCGGGATCAGCACGCTCGTGACGTTCGGCAGATCCTCGACGATCTCGAGGCCGGTGGTTCCCTGCCCGGCGATGACCGCCGGGTCGTCGTACGGCGGCACGACCGTGAAACCGCGCTCGGCGGCCAGGTCGCGCGCGATCTTCTCCCGCTCCTCGGATGACGGGGTCTCGCACCAGACGATCTCGGCGCCATCGCGGCGTACGCCATCGACCTTGATCGGCGGCGTGTCGGCGGGCATGACGATGACTGCCGGAGCGCCGAGCAGGCGCGCGGCACGCGCGACTGCCTGCCCGTGGTTGCCGCTCGAATACGTGATCACGCCGGCCGACCGTTGGGCATCGGTCAGGGAAGCGAGCATGTTGTAGGCGCCGCGCAGCTTGAAGGCGCCGATCGGTTGCAGGCTCTCCGGCTTGAGCCACGTCCGGTTGTCCCAGGCGAGCAGCGGGGTGCGCACCGCGACGCCCCGGATGCGATCGGCAGCTGCGCGGATCTCGTCGAGCGAGACGAGGCCCGCCAGGCGGTCGAGCTGGTCGGCGTGCTCCTCGAGGTGCCCCACCAGGAAGCGCTCGACGATCTGCGGCATCGTCATCTCGCCCAGGCGGCTGTGGAGGCCGCGGCGATCCCAGGCGGCGGCTGGCAGGCTGGCGAGCGTCTCGCCGATGCCGCCGATCTGCCCGGTCAGCCGGTGCAGCAGCACGTCGACCGGCACGTTGCGGTCGCGCTCGATGATGGCGATGCGCTCCGGATCCGCCTTCGTGCGGCCGAACGGCACGGGGGCGTTGCCCGGCGCGTCGACGATCTTGCGCAGCTCACCGGACCAGTACGGCACGAATTCGGCGAGGTGGGCCCACACTTGCCCGGCATCCCAGCGCTCTTCGCCGCCCTCGTCGGGCTCGGTCAGCCCACCCGGCAGTCCCGCCCTGGCATGGCCCTCGAGCCTGTGCCTGACCGATGCCAGTCGATCCGTGTACTCGTTCATCCTCGCTCCACGATGGGTGTCGTCATGCTGCCGAGGCGCTCCACGCTGACCGTGACCTCGTCGCCGGGCTGCAGGTAGCGCCCGATCGTCTCGTCCCGGATCTCGAGCAGGCAGCCGGTGCCGACCGTGCCGCTGCCGATCAGGTCGCCCGGCCGCAAACGCACGTCGGCGCTGGCGCGCTCGATCATCTGCCCGAAGCTGAACTGGGCGGTCGACCACGTCCCGCGCGTCGTCTCCTGCCCGTTCACCGTGGCAGTCATGGCCAGGTCGTAGGCGTTGCCGCGGCGGGCATCGATCAATTCGTCGGGCGTGACCAGCCATGGACCGATGCTGGTGGCGAAATCCTTGCCCTTGGCCGGTCCCAGCCGGACCGTCGTCTCCTCGCGCTGGAGGTCGCGCGCGCTCCAGTCGTTGAAGATCATGTAACCGCCGATGCCCTGCTCGCCCTGCGTCGCGTCGACGTCGCGAAGTGGCGTGTCGATGAGCGCCGCGATCTCGAGCTCGTAGTCGAGCTCGTTGCTGGCCTTCGGTGCCCAGACCGGGTCGCCAGGCCCGCGCATCTCGCCCACGTTGCTGAAGTAGAAGATCGGCAACCGATACCAGGCTTCCGGCACCTCGCCGCCTCGCCGCTTCCACATCGTGGCGACGTGCTGCTCGAAGGCGTAGAAGTCGCGCAGGCTCGGCGGATGCAGGATGGGCGGGCCGAAGTCGAGGTCGCCTGCGTCCAGGCGGGCATCGTCATCGGTTTCCGCGTCGAGCAGCTCGGTCAGCGTCTCGACGCGGAGGCCGCGGGCCAGGTGGTCGTCGAGGGTCGTAACCGACTGGCGGAAGAGCGGCGAGTTGTGGGCGCGCCGTCCATCCGCCGCGACGAGCGCAAGGCGTGCCTCCTCGAGGTCCAGCCAGGTGGCGCCATGGCTGTCGAGGGCTGCGGCCAGGCGCCAGGGGGCGCCGGCCGGCGCGTGGCGCTCGCGAATATGCGCGATCTTCATGCGATCCCAGTCTAATTTCAATTGTGCCACCAGTGCGGCACGACTCCTAATCAACTACTGGAACTAGACCTGCAACAACCATCGGTTGATAATGCGAGCGCCGATGGTTGAGACGATTCGCCGGGGACATCAAGTGGCTCTTTCGGACGCGCTGTCTCGGAGCTTCTTAGGCAGCCTTGAACCAGCCATGGTGAACGCGGTCGCAAGCCGAGCGGCGGTGCTCAGCTTTGGACGCGGGGAGGCGGTCGTATCCGAGAATGAACTGCACTGGACCGGTCTGATGATTTGCGGTGCCGCCCGCGTGTTCCTCTACACTCCCGATGGTCGGCAGGTCACGCTACGGCACGCAGGAATAGGGAGCACTATCGGGCTGGCGGCACTACTAAGTGATGCGACGGTTTCGGCCGAAGCTCTCACGGCGTGTGATGTACTCCAATTTGACACCGACCACCTGATAAGAATGGCGAACCGTAGTCCCTCCCTAGCGATGGCTATTGTGGCCGAGATAGGCTCAGTCGTTATGTGGGACTATGCCGGGATCGCCTTTCGAATGGACGCCGGCGTCCGTCAACGCCTCGCGAGGTACTTGCTCGAGTCGACCATGGCGTCTGAGCAAAGTGCGAGGCTCATTGTCTTGGCGAGTCACGAGCAGCTCGCTGACGCCATCGGATCTGTCCGGGAGGTCGTTTCACGCCACCTTGCACGATTCGAGGCTGAAGCACTGGTTTCACTCGACCGAGGCCGCATCAGGCTGGTCGACGCGGAGAAGCTTGATCAGGCTGCGCGCAGAATCTGAGCGTTCCACGGCCCGGTTAGTCATGCACTGCTTCCTAGGAGCTGGAGGGACGCGATGCGTTCAGCTCCGTCGGCCGTGGTGGCTGTCGCGTCTTCCGACGTGTGCGGCAACAGCCGCGTCTTGGAACCGGATCTAGCGTTCCACAAGACTTGGTGCAGCTTCTAGACGGAGGTTCCAAGGAGCCACGAGACCCAAGCTAATGCAAGGGCGAGAGCAATAGTACCGCCGAGCCCAGCGATGCGCCCCCAGCCATGGACCTTCGACGCCAAGAAGAGACCGACCAAGAAAATGCTCAGTGACGCCGCCCATCCGAGAAGCGTGGCGGTCATGGTTGTGTGTAGCGCTCGGAGCGTCTCATTCGCCAAGAACAAGCGATTCGTGGATTACGAGACCAGACGTGTTCTCGTAATCGCCCGCACCATTTAAGGCGAAGATTCCCTGGCCCTCGGCCACGGGGGCAAGTACTTGATCGACGCCGTCTTCCGTGGGCCAGTCCACAGCTTCCAGGAAGACTATGTATTGCTGGCTCTCCGACAGGTGCGGTCCGTCATCGAAAACCATCTCGACACCACCTGCAACCCCGCCCACGGTCCTGAACGACAACTCCGATGCGCTGCCGCGATAGGATTTCATCACCTTGGCGTGATTATCCCGCACGATGAGCGCCGCTTTTCCCGAATCAGGACTCGGCCACCACTCGGTATTCCGATCATTGTTCCAGTGCGTGGTTCCATCGTCGGTCGGCTGCACGAGTGCAACGATCGTCGCCCGCGCCGCAAGTTCGTCGATTCCGTAGGTCGGACCTGATGCACTGACGTAGATGACCTTCGCTGGGCCATGCGTCAACGGCTCATTCGCGAGCGCGACGATCATCGCAAGGAGCGCCGGGAGAACGACCCATCCGATTCGTCTCATCGCCGTCCTAATCACTGAGCTGCTGCGTAAAGTGCCGATATGCTTGCGCGGTCGTGCGCGGTTAGAGAACGACGGTTCTTGCCCAAATCAATAAAGTTGTACATGACGTCACAGGTGCACTGCTGAGTGTGTCCAAGTGCGACGCTGTGCCCAAACTCATGCGCCGAAACAGAGATGCCGTCGATGTATCCAGCTGGCGTCGTTGTCGAACTGCCCCAATACCAAGGGTACGATCCCCCGTTTGGCTTGTCGGGGGAAGCGTTGAAATTGACGTCCGAGTTACTGATTGCCCCCCACTGATCATTCGACACGAACGCCCAATCGTCGTTGAACGGAACCAAGTTGTCGTTCCAGTTCGCATGAATCCACTTGTCGCATCCTGAGGCCGTTCGGAAATACAACTCTCGCCCGACCAGGTTCCACTTGTTGCGGCCCTCTGCTACGCGGCTGCGCGGGTTGCCTGTCGGACTAGAAATTGGGAAGTCGCTCTCATAGGTCATACACGGCGAGTAGTTGTAGATACCGTACTGCTGAGGATCCCAAGTCCTGTCCAGGTTGTCGGTCGCAAAGGTCGGGTTCACCAATGACGCGAGCAGCAGACCAACTAGGCAATCGCCGAAACGTCTACGGTTCACTTGGTCCTGCTCCTGTCAGATTGTCCATTGCTGACGACAGCAGCGTGATGGCGTTCGCGAGAAGGTTCAGTGACCTAGATCACGCAGCTGGTGGGACTTCGCCTTCATACGCGTTGTCCCACAAACATGACCGCGGCCGGTAGAATCGGCGACTTGAAGCACATCGGTTTTCTGTCGTTCGGCCATTGGTCGGCCTCTCCGTACTCGCAGGTCCGCTCGGGCTCCGATGCGCTCAACCAGTCGATCGAGCTGGCCGTCGCGGCCGAGGAGCTCGGCGCCGACGGCGCCTACTTCCGCGTCCACCACTTCGCCCAGCAGCTCGGCTCGCCGTTCCCGCTGCTGGCGGCGATCGGCGCGCGGACGAAGAAGATCGAGATCGGCACGGCGGTCATCGACATGCGCTACGAGAA
>DASSTC010000035.1:0-29697 GCA_035708065.1 Candidatus Limnocylindria bacterium
TCCACGCGACTGCGTGAGGAGCTTCGAGACGAGCTGATGCGACGAATGGCGGTTCCCCACAGCCTGCGGAGTGTGCTGCGTATCGGCCTGCCGCTGCTGCTGATCGTCCTGTTGGCGGGCTGCATGATCCCGCCCGAGCCCGAGACGACCGAGGCGAAGAGCGTCTTCACGCTCTACAACATCATCTTCGGCATGGGCGTGGTCGTCTTCCTGGCCGTCGAGGGGATGATCGTCTACTCGATCTTTCGTTATCGGCGCCGCGACGACCGGCTGCCCAACCAGCTGCACGGCAACACGCTGATCGAGATCGTCTGGACCGCCATCCCGACGGTGATCGTGCTGATCATCTTCGCCGCCAGCATGATCACCCTCGGCCAGGTCGACGCCCGGGTCGCGAACCCGCGCACCGTGATCGAGGTCGATGGGTTCCAGTGGCAGTGGGCGTTCCACTACGGCACCAACGACTCCGATCCGAACAACGACTACACCATCACCGGCACCCCTGCGCAGCCGCCGGTCATGGTCGTGCCGGTCGGCGAGCCGGTGCACCTCATTCTGAAGTCGAGCGACGTCATCCACTCGTTCTTCGTGCCGCATTTCCTGATCAAGCGCGACGTCGTCCCGTTCCCCGATCCGAACCAGCACAACTGGCTCGAGTTCACGATCGACAATCCGGGCACGTATGCGGGCCAATGCGCCGAGTTCTGCGGGACCGCGCACGCCGGCATGACCTTCGAGGTCCAGGCCGTGAGCCGCGGCGACTACGATGCGTGGCTGGCGGCGGCCATCAAGGGCGAGCAGCCGGAGCCTTCGACCTCCGCCGCGCCGGACGCGCAGATCGTGAAGATCAGCGCCGAGCAGGTGAAGTTCAGTACCGACCGGCTGGAGGTGCCGGCGGGCAAGCCATTCGTCATCGAGTTCGAGAACAAGGACACCGGCATCCAGCACAACGTGGCGATCTACGACAAGAGCGGCAAGGAGCTGTTCAAGGGACAGATCTTTGCCGGACCGAAGACGGTGCAGTACAACGTGCCGGCGCTGGCGGCGGGGGAGTACACGTTCATGTGCGACGTCCATCCGACGGTAATGTTCGGCACCGTCGTGGCGAAGTAGAGGCGGGAGCGCAGAGGATCACATGGCAACCACCACACTCGGTCCGCGAGCGGAGCCGTATCAGCGCTCCTGGGTGCTCGACTGGCTGACCACCGTCGACCACAAGAAGATCGGGATCATGTACATCGTGAACTCGTTCCTGTTCTTCTTCGCGGCCGGCATCCTGGCCCTGGCGATCCGCTCCGAGCTGGCGGTGCCCGGCCTGCAGTTCCTCGACGAGGCCACGTACAACGAGGCCTTCACGATGCACGGCACGATCATGATCTTCCTGTTCATCGTGCCGATCCTGGCCGGCTTCGGGAACTACATCGTGCCGCTCCAGATCGGCGCGCCGGACATGGCCTTCCCGCGCATCAACGCGCTGTCGTTCTGGCTGCTGCCACTCGGCGGGCTGCTGATCCTGTCCGGTTACCTGTTCGGCGGTGCCGCTGCCGAGGGCTGGACCGGGTACAACCCGCTGACCCAGGCGAAGTACTCGCCCGGACCGGGCACCGACCTGTGGATCATCGGCCTGGTGCTGGTCGGCACGGCCTCGATCCTCGGCTCGGTGAACTTCATCGCCACGATCTTCAAGATGCGGGCGCCGGGGATGACCCTCTTCCGCATGCCGATCTTCGTGTGGACGGTGCTCGTCACCGCCACGTTGATCCTGCTCGCCACGCCGGTGCTCACCGCCGGCCTGATCGCGCTGTTCATCGACCGCAACTACGGCGGATCGTTCTTCGACCCGGCCGCCGGCGGCAGCCCGATCCTGTGGCAGCACATCTTCTGGTTCTTCGGCCACCCCGAGGTGTACATCGTCATCCTGCCGGCGATGGGCATCGTCAGCGAGATCCTGCCGGTCTTCAGCCGCAAGCCGTTGTTCGGGTATCGGGCCTTCGTCTACGCGACGATCGGCATCGGTCTCCTGAGCTTCTCGGTGTGGGCGCACCACATGTTCACCACGGGCGTGGTCTTCCTGCCGTTCTTCAGCTTCATGACCGCGCTGATCGGCGTGCCGACCGGGGTGAAGTTCTTCAACTGGCTCGCCACCATGTGGCGCGGCTCGCTGAGCTTCACGACACCGATGCTGTTCGCCATCGGCTTCCTGAGCATGTTCCTGATCGGCGGGATCAGCGGCGTGATGATGGCATCGGCGCCGGTCGACTTCCACCTGCAGGACACCTATTTCGCGGTGGCGCACCTGCACTACGTCTTCTTCGGCGGATCGGTCTTCGGCGTCTTCGCGGCGACCTATTTCTGGTTCCCGAAGATGACCGGCCGGCGGCTGAACGAGGGCCTCGGCAAGGTCCACTTCTGGCTGCACTTCATCGGCTTCAACCTGACCTTCTTCCCGATGCACTCGCTCGGCATCACCGGCATGCCGCGGCGCATCGCCGACTACGACCCGAACAACACCGGCTGGATGATCATGAACTCGATCGAGACGGTCGGCGCCTTCATCATCGCGATCAGCATCTTCCCGTTCCTCGTGAACGTGATCGCCACGCTGATCAACGGCGAGCGGGTCGGCGACGATCCGTGGGAGGCAAACACGCTCGAATGGGCGACCAGCTCGCCGCCGCCGCCCTACAACTTCGACGTGCTGCCGCCCATTCGCAGTGAGCGGCCGGTCTTCGACCTTCGGCACCGGCATGACGCCGAACGGGTGGGGTCCGCCGGGGCGGTCGTGGAGGCAGGCCACTGATGACTGCCGAGGCACGACCCAACCTCGTTCCGCCGGACGTCGCCCGCAACACGGGCATGCCGACCCCGATGGTCGGGATGCTCCTGTTCATCGCCAGCGAGGTGATGTTCTTCGGCGGCCTGTTCGCGGCCTACTTCAACAGCCGCGCGACGCACGCCGCCGAGTGGGGCCCACCGGGTGGCCACGAGCTCGAGGCCTGGCCGCTGGCCACGATCCTGACGATCCTGCTCGTCACCTCGAGCGTGACGATGCAGTTCGGGGTCGCCGCGATCCGGCGCGGCGACCAGCGCCGCCTGCGGATGTGGGTCGGGCTCACCCTGGTGCTCGGCGTTCTGTTCCTGCTCGGCCAGCTGTACGACTACTCGACGCTGGGCTTCGGGATCGGCGACGGCATCTTCGCCACCACGTTCTACACGCTGACCGGGTTCCACGGCGCGCACGTCTTTGGCGGCGCGGTGGGCATGACGATCCTCTTCGCGCGGGCGATGCAGGGCCAGTTCAGCGCCCGCAACCATGTCGCGGTCGAGGCGATCAGCATGTACTGGCACTTCGTCGACGTGGTGTGGATCGCCCTGTTCTTCACCCTCTACTTCCTGCGCTAGGAGGCCGACCGAATGGACGATCGAGCCCTGGGCTTCGCCCTGATCGGCATCGGGATCCTGTTCGTGCTGGGCATCGTGTTCGTGGTCACCTCGCGGATGGGCGGGCGCGCCACGGCCGAGCCGGCTCCGCCGCAGGGCGTCCACATGCCGGCGCCCAGCCTGCTGCCCGCGCTCATGTCGCTCGCCGCGCTGCTCATCGGCGCCGGCCTGGCCTTCAAGTCGGACGAGGAGCTGATCGCCAATCCATGGCTCGCCATCCCCGGTGTGCTGCTATTCGTGGCGAGCGTCGTCGTCTGGGTGCGTGATGCCGGCCACGAGTGGCGTGAGGTGGAGCACGGCGCGCACGACGACAGCCAGGCTCACTGATGTCGGCGGTCGCCGCCACCGAACGTCCCGCGCGCATGGCCGGTTCCCGGCTGCCACGGGTCTACCTGGTGACCGCGGCCGTCCTGCCCTTCCTGCTGCTGGCCATCTACGTCGCCATCCTCGGCCTGCGTGCTGCGCCGACCGGCGTGCGGATCGGTGATCCGGCTCCGCAGTTCGCCCTGGCGGACCTCGACGGCAACCCGGTGCGGCTCTCGGATCTCACCGGGCGCCCGGTCATCGTCAATTTCTGGGCGAGCTGGTGCGGCCCGTGCATCGAGGAGTTCCCGCTGCTCAAGCAGGCCGAGGCACAACATGCCGCCGACGGGCTGGCCGTGGTGGGCATCGTCTACGAGGACCGATCCGAGTCGGCCCGCTCGTTCATGCAGCGCATGGGCGCCGACTGGCCGGCAGCCATGGATCCCGGCGGCAGCGTGGCGGGTGAGTACGCCATCTTCGGGCCGCCGGAGACCTTCTTCATCGGACGCGACGGCACCGTGCTCGGCCACCAGGTCGGCCAGTTCAGCCGCGCGTCGCTCGACCGGCAGATCGCCACAATCCTGGCCAAGGAGTAGCTGAACCGTGTCCTCCAACCTTCCGGCGACGCGCGACGAGGGGTCGCTCGTGGTCGACACCGCCCACGACCTGCACGCCGACCATCACGATCCGCAGCACCAGGACGTCCGTCAGAACCTCGCCGTCGCGGCCCTGCCGCTCGCCATCGCGACGTTCCTGGTCCTCGCCTTCGTGGTCGCCGCCTGGACCTTCCTGGCCGCTCGCTGACCGATGCGCCGATGACGGCGATCGAGGTCCACGGGCTGCGCAAGTCGTACGGCGCACTCGAGGCGGTGCGCGGCCTCGACCTCGATGTGCAGCGCGGCGAGGTCTTCGCCCTGCTCGGACCGAACGGCGCCGGCAAGACGACCACCGTCGAGATCCTGGAGGGCTACCGCGACCGCGATGCCGGCGACGCGGCGGTCCTCGGCCTGGATCCGGCGCGCCAGGCACGGGCGCTCCGCGAGCGAATCGGGATCGTGCTGCAGTCGACTGGCGTGAGCCCCTACCTGACGATCCGCGAGACGGTCGCCATGTTCGCCGGCTACTACCCGCATCCGCGTGACGTCGACGAGGTGATCGGCCTGGTGGGCCTCGGCGAGCAGGCGGATCGGCGGATCGGGAAGCTGTCCGGCGGCCAGCGGCGCCGCGTCGACCTGGCCGTGGCGCTGGCAGGCGACCCCGAGCTGCTATTCCTCGACGAGCCGACCACCGGCTTCGATCCGTCGGCGCGGCGGGCCGCCTGGGATGTCATCCGCGACCTCGCGGGACTGGGCAAGACCGTCTTCCTGACCACGCACTACATGGACGAGGCGCAGGCGCTCGCCGACCGCGTGGCGATCATCTCGGCCGGGCAGATCGTCGCCCGCGGCACGCCGGACACGCTCGGCGCACGTGACGCCGGCGCGAGCCGCATCCGCTTCGCGCTGCCGGACGGCGGGGAGCTGCCCGATCGATTCGGCGCCGAGCGGACGCCGGCGGGCTACCAGCTCGAGACGCCGGAGCCGACCCGCGTGCTCCACGACCTGACGACCTGGGCGCTGTCCGCCGACACCGAGCTCCGAGCGCTCGAGGTCAGCCGGCCGTCGCTCGAGGATGTCTACCTGGCCCTGACCGGGGAAGCGGAGGCGGCATGAGCGGCATCGGTTTGACCATGCGCCAG
The DNA here is from genome assembly GCA_035708065.1 of Candidatus Limnocylindria bacterium. GTDB lineage: Bacteria > Chloroflexota > Limnocylindria > QHBO01 > QHBO01 > JAICUY01. The sequence goes on from DASSTC010000035.1 coordinate 5,483, forward strand.
GTGCGCTACGAGAACCGCGCCTTCTGGCGCAACCCGGCCGCAGCCTTCTTCACGTTCGTCTTCCCGTTGCTGTTCATGGTCATCTTCAACGTCGTGTTCGCCAACGGCAGCCCGGATGCCGGCCGCTTTTTCACGCCCTCGATCATCGTGTTCGGCGTCGTCACCGCCACGTACACCAACCTGGCGATGACGGTCACCGTGGCGCGCGACGATGGCATCCTGAAGCGGATCCACGGCACGCCGCTGCCGGCGGTCAGCTACCTCGTGGCGCGGATGATCCACGCGGCGCTCATCGCCCTCGTGCTGGTGGTCATCGTCGCCGCCTTCGGCGCGCTGGCCTACGACGTCCCGGTGCCGTGGGACCGCCTGCCGGCGCTGGCGATCACCCTGATCGTCGCTGCCGCGACGTTCTGTGCGCTCGGCCTGGCGATTGCCGCGGTGATCCCGAACGCCGATGCGGCGCCGGCGATCGTGAATGCCACGATCCTGCCGCTGTTCTTCATCTCCAACGTGTTCTTTCCACTGCAGAATGCGCCGAAATGGATCGATGTGATCTCCACCGTCTTCCCGGTGCGTCACTTCGCCGACTCCATGCTGCGCATCTACGATCCGACCGTCACCGGCAGCGGCGTATCGCCGACCGATGTCGGCGTGATGGCCCTCTGGGGGGTTATCGGTCTCGTCCTGGCGCTGCGCTTCTTTTCCTGGGAGCCTCGCCGCTAGTTACGGAGGAACGCTCGATGGCGATTTCGTCACCAACGCGCCTGCACCGCTCCGCCGGCGGAGTGTTCGCGCGGCCGGCGGGCTACGCGTTGATCGGTCTGCTGGTGGTGGTGCTCGCCGCCTGCGGGCGCGGCGGTGGTGGCGGCGGCGGGGGTGGCGGAGACGGCGCCAACGACATCCAGCTGCAGGTGATGCTCATCAACCTGTCGAAGACCGATGCGGTGGCGACCTCGACGGCCGGCGGCGACCCGAAGACGGTGAAGGCCTGCGACTTCGACGAGGTCGACTTCCCGTTGGAGCCGTCGTTCGTCTTCAATGTCAACGACAAGCCGGTGATCGACTCCTCGAAGCTCCCCGGCGGGCTGCCGGGCAATGGCAACTCCTTCGTGCTGGCCGAGGTGACGGTCGACAAGGACGGCACCGCCGAGGTGACCGCCAAGCCCTACGCGGGCCGCGCGGGTGGCCTGAGCCGGCCGTCGGCGTTGTTCGTCCAGGGGAGCTGCGCGAAGTAGGGAGCGGCGCCGGCGACGCAGCGCCTCAGACCGTGGCGGGCGCCCCGGCTCCGACCGACGGATAGCGTCGCGCGACGTAGTCGTCGAGCAGCTCGAGGAAGCGCGGCACGATGTCGTCGCCGCGCAGCGTGGTGCGCAGCTCGCCGTCGACGTAGACCGGCGCGACCGGCTCCTCGAAGGTGCCCGGCAGGCTGATCCCGATGTCGGCGTGCTTCGACTCGCCGGGGCCGTTGACCACGCAGCCCATCACCGCGACGCGCATCTCCTCCACGCCTGGGTGGCGCTCACGCCACAGGGGCATCTGCTCGGCGAGGTAGGCGGTGATGTCGCGCGCCATCTCCTGGAAGAACGTCGAGGTGGTGCGGCCGCAGCCGGGGCAGGCGCTGACCTGCGGGGTGAAGCTGCGCAGGCCCATCGACTGGAGCACCTGCTGCGCGACGAGCACCTCTTCCGTGCGATCGCCACCGGGTGACGGCGTCAGCGAGACGCGGATCGTGTCGCCGATGCCGCGCTGCAGCATGATCGCCAGCCCTGCGGTCGAGGTGACGATCCCCTTCATCCCCATGCCCGCCTCGGTGAGGCCGAGATGCAGGGGATAGTCGCATCGGTCTGCCAGGCGCGAATAGACCTCCACGAGGTCCTGGACGCCGCTGACCTTGGCCGACAGGATGATCCGGTCGTGGCCGAGCCCGGTCGCCTCGGCGAGCCGCGCCGAGCGCAGCGCCGATTCGATCATCGCCTCGATCATCACCTCGCGGCTGTCCCGCGGCGCCGCCGAAGCAGCGTTGGCGTCCATCATCTCGGTGAGCAGCTGTTGGTCGAGCGATCCCCAGTTGACGCCAATGCGCACCGGCTTCGCGTTGGCGATCGCCACCTCGATGATCTGGGCGAACTGCTCGTCGCGCCGCTTGGTGCCGACGTTGCCCGGGTTGATGCGGTATTTCGCCAGCGCGGCCGCCATCTCGGGGTACTTCGTCAGCAGCAGGTGACCGTTGTAGTGGAAGTCGCCGATGATTGGGACGCCGACGCCAAGCCGATCCAGCTTCTGGCGAATGACCGGCACGGCCTGTGCGGCGCCGTCGTTGTTGACCGTCACGCGCACCAGCTCGGAGCCGGCGTGCGCCAGCTGGGCGACCTGGATGGCGGTGGCGTCGGGATCGGCCGTATCGGTGTTCGTCATGGACTGGACGACGACCGGGTGGCCGCTGCCGATGAGCACGCCGCCGACGTCGACGGTGGTGGTGGAACGACGCGGAATCATCGTGCCTGATGGTACCCGTTGCCCCATTCGAGGGAAAACTGAGCGGTCGTCGGGCATGGAGCGTGCATGGCCGCCTCGAACGTGAGCATCTTTTCTGCATCATCGATGACCGATTCAGCCGCGCCCCAGCCGATCCGCCAGGCGATCTGGGTCGTCGAGGACGAGCCCGCTGCCGCCGAGCTTGCCGCTGACCTGTGTGACGCCGGTGGCGCGCGAGCGACCGTCTTCCGTTCGGCACTGCCGTTCCTGCGTGCATTCCGCGAGATCGATCCGCCCGCGGCGATCGTGCTCGACTGGCGCCTCGAGCACGAGCTCTCCGCGGCGCTGTTCATGGCGACCAGGCACCGCTTCCCCGTTCTGCCGGTGATCTACTGGACCGGCAGCGAGCCATCGACCCTGCCGGCCATGATCCGCGACGATCCGTACACCGTGATCGTCGACAAGGCCGGCGGCACGGCCGCGTTCGACGGCGCGCTGCGCTGGGCGCTCGACCAGCGAGTGGAGACGCACTGAGCCATGACCATGCGCGACATGTTCAACGTTCCCCGCGAGCCGCACCCCGACGAGCCCGATGAGCTGACGCCCGACACGCTGCCGCTCGACGACATCGAGCGCACGCACGACGGCGGCGGCGAGGGCGGCGCCGGCGGGCGAGTCGACAGTGGTGATTCGCGCGAGAACCCGGAGAAGGACCTCGACGAGCCGGGCGACGCGGACCGCACGCCGCGTCCGTAGCTCAACCGGCGTAGCGGCCGATCAGCAGCGCGGCGTTCATCCCGCCGAACCCGAACGAGGTCGACAGGACGACGTCGGTTCGGCAGGCGAGCGCATCGGTCAGGACGTGCAGCTTGCAGGCGGGATCCGGGGTGCGCAGGTTGCAGGTGCCCGGCAGCGCGGCGTGCTCGAGGGAAAGCGTGCAGATCGCGGCCTCTACCGCGCCGCTGGCGCCCAGGGCATGGCCGTACAGTCCCTTGGTGCCCGAAACCGGCACGCCAGCGCCGTGCTCGCCGAGGGCGAGATGCAGCGCGCGCGCCTCGGCGAGCTCGTTGAGGACCGTCGACGAGCCGTGGGCATTGACGTAGCCGACCGCCTCCGGCGGTAGCGCCGCGTCATCGAGGGCCAGCCGCACGGCGCGCGCCGCCTGGCTGCCATCGGGCCGCGGCTGGGTCATGTGGTACGCGTCGTTGGTGGCGCCGTAGCCGAGCAGCTCGCCGAGGATCGGCGCACCGCGACGCTCGGCAGCGGTCCGCTCCTCGAGCGCCAGCACCGCGGCCGCCTCCCCCATGACGAAGCCGTCGCGATCGGCGTCGAACGGCCGCGACGCGGTTGCCGGGTCGCCGTTGCGCTGCGACAGGACGCGGATCATGGCGAACGCGCCGAAGGTGAGCGGGGCGAGCGGCGCCTCGGCGGCGCCGGCCAGGGCCGCATCCATGTCGCCGGCGCGAATCGCATGGAACGCCTGACCGATGGCCACGGCACCGGAGGCGCACGAGTTGGCGTTGCCGACCGCCGGGCCGCGGAGGTCGAGGTCGAGCGCGATGTTGCTCGCCCCCGCACCGCCGAAGACGGCGAGCGCCAGGGTCGGCGCGACCCCGCGCACCCCGCGAGCGACGTACGCCTCGTGCTGCTCCTCGCCGAAGGCCACGCCGCCGAGCGCCGAACCGAGGAACACCCCGGTCTGGTCGCGGCCCTCGCCGTCCAGTGGAAGCTGCGCATCGTCGGCCGCCATGCGCGCGGCCGCGACGGCGAGCTGGCTGAAACGGTCGAGGCGTCGCGCGCGCTTCGGTTCGAGGTGGTCGGTCGGGACGAAGTCGTCGATCTGTGCGGCAACCCGCGAGGGGAACGGCGACGGGTCGAAGCGGTCGATCGCCTTCACCGCCGAGCGGTTGGCGAGCACGCCGCGCCACAGCCCGTCGTGGCCGTGGCCGACCGGGGTGACGGCGCCGATGCCGGTGATCACCACCCGCCGCGGGGTCATCGGTCTGTCTCGACGAGCTGCTTGATGCGGCGCAGCGTGCGGCCGGCGATGGCGTCGACGAACAGCGGACCGATGACGCGCTCCGCGGCGAAGCGGCCGATGACCGGCCAGCCCAGCTCCAGCCGGTGCTCGATGCTGACCTCGGTCGCGCCGCCGTCCGGCACCAGCCGCCAGGCGACCCGCATGCCGCGCGTCACGCCGCCGGTGTGCGTGAACTCGATGATCCCGTCGTCGGGTCGCGGTCGCTGCGTCGCCCGCCATCTCACCGGGATGCGGCCGCGCCGCGCGCCCATCGCGAAGTGGCGCTCGCCGTCCCGGACGCGCAGTCGGCGCACGTAGCGGTAATGCGGCAGCAGCAGCGGCCAGCGCTCGACATCGGCGGCGAGGGCGAAGATCCGCTCGGGCGGTGCCTCCATGCGGATGCGCATCACGCTCCTCATGGCCGCAGCACGTCCCACACCGCGCCGGGGGAGAGGGCGTCGGACGCCGGGCGGCAGTCGCCGAGTGCCGAGGCGAAGCGCAGCCGCGCGGTGTCGCGGCTGGCAAGCCGTCGCGTCGCGTAGCGCAGCACCGGGGGAGCGGCGAGCATCGACTGGACCGTCCACGTCAAGGCGTCCTTGGCCGTGAACGCTCGGCGTCGTGCCGCGCGATAGGCGGCAGCGGGGTCCGGCGCGTCGAGCGAATCGACGGCTGCCCGCGCCGAGCGCAGCGCGCGGAAGATCCCCTCACCGGTGAACGGATCGACGAAACCCGCCGCGTCGCCGATCAGCATCCAGCCGGGACCCGCCACGTCGGCGACGCGGTGGCCAATCGGCGCGGCGCCACGGATCGGGGTGACGCGGCGCGCTCCAGCGAGCCGAGCTGCGACCCGCGGCAACGAGTTGAGCGCCGCCTCGAAGCGCTGTTCGGCGCTGCCGCGATGTGACAGCGGGAGCGCCATGCCGACGTTCAGCTCAGCGTTGGGCGTGGGCGCCAGGCCGACGTACAGGCCGTCGCCGACGTGCATCTCCCCGGATGTGCGCAGCTCGTCGACAGCCGAGTAGTGCGCGATGAGCCCGAGGCGACGGGGAAAGCCGACCGACCGCTCCACGCCCAGCAGGCGTGCGGTTCGCGACCTCGCGCCGTCGGCGCCGACGACCCGGCGAGCGGTCACGCTCGTCCGGCCGCCTGGCCCCTCGAGTGTCGCGCCGCTGATACGAGTGGCGCCGCGGTCGAGCGCGGTCAGTCGCGTCTCCTCGAGCAGCCGCGCGCCACTCTGGACCGCGTGGCGGGTCAGCAGCCCGTCGAAGCTCAGCCGGTCGAGCCCCCACGCCGTCCGCGCGCGCCGCCGGTCGGCGTAACGCAGGTCGGTCGCCACGCCGTCGACGAACAACCGCATGCCCTCGAGCGGCACTGCTGCCGCGCTCCACGCGGCAACCGGCAGGCCGATGCGCTCGAGCTCCTCCACGATCCGCGGGCTGGCGTACTCGGCACACGCCTTCGGCCGGGGATGGTGCGCCGCCTCGACGAGGACGACGTCCAGCCCCCGAGCGGCGGCCGCGGCGGCCAGCGCCGAGCCGGCCGGTCCCGCGCCGATCACCAGCAGGTCGCAACGCAGGTCAGGCATCGGCTTTCAGAAGGGGACCGCGGCGGTGACGACGCGCGGCATGAGCCCGGCGGAGCGCCACACCGTCGACAGCCCGGCGGCATGCAGCAGCTCGTCGAGCTCGCGCAGCGAATACGCACGGCGCGCGGAGGCGAGGCCGTCGTGGCGGGTGTATCGGGCCCGGGTCAGGCCGAGCACCAGCAGCCCGGTGACGGCGTAGGCCAGCGGCCCGCGCCGCAGGTCGTTGATGACCACGCCGATCCGCGACACGCGGCGCATCTCGGCGAGCATCGCCAGCGCGTCCTGCGGCTCGAGATGGTGCAGCAGCAGCGAGGCATGGGCGATGTCGACCGACTCGTCCGCGAGCGGCAGGAAGCGGCAGTCGGCCAGCAGCGGCGTGACGTCCGGGTCGCGCTCCAGCCGGCGCTCGGCGATGCGCATCACCGCCGGGTGGCTGTCGACCGCGGTCACCCGCCAGTGCGCTCGGCCACGCCGGCCGTGGCGTGCGAAGGCGACGGCCGTTTCGCCACCGCCGGTGCCCAGGTCGAGCACGCTCAGGTCCCGGATGCCGGCGGCCAGCAGCTCGATCGCCTCGATGCTCGTCGCCGTGCCGCCCGGCAGACGGTTGAGCATCGCCAGCTCACGAAGGTTGGCGCGCAGCTCCTCGCCGTCGAGCGACTCGCCGTCGAGCAGCTCGCGCTCGTGGCTGCGATGCGCCATGACGCGGGGCCGCAGGTTGGCAGCCGGGACGCGGATTCGATGGTTCCTCACCGGTTCCTCATGTCCGAGATGGGTACGCATGCGGTTGCGGTCGACATCGCTCTGCATCGGTCTTGCGAAGGTGAATCGAGGGTGGCTCGGGGTACACTACGTGGCAGGATGACTGCCACCGTGCCACCCACCACCGAGACCTCGCCGGAGACCGATCGGCGCCATCACAAGGTCGCCATCATCGGTTCCGGACCCGCCGGACTGACCGCCGCACTGTACGCCTCGCGCGCGAACCTGGAGCCGATCGTCCTCGGCGGCAACGTGCCGTACGGCCAGCTGATGATCACGAGCGATGTCGAGAACTACCCCGGCTTCCCGGACGGCATCCTCGGACCCGAGCTGATGGACCTCTTCAAGCGCCAGGCCGAGCGATTCGGCGCGGTGATCGTCGAGCGCGACGCGACGCGCGTCGACTTCAGCTCACGGCCGTTCCGCCTGTGGGTCGGTGAAGACGAATACCAGGCCGATGCGGTCATCATCGCCACCGGCGCCTCCGCCCTCTGGCTGGGCCTGCCCTCGGAGGAGGAGTTCCGCGGCCGCGGCGTGTCGGCCTGCGCCACCTGCGACGGCTTCTTCTTCCGCGATCGCGAGATCGCGGTGGCGGGTGGCGGCGATACGGCGCTCGAGGAGGCGCTGTTCCTGACCCGCTTCGCCTCGAAGGTGACGATGCTCGTTCGCCGCGACCAGTTCCGCGGCTCGAAGATCATGGTCGAGCGCGCGCTGGCGCATCCCAAGATCGAGATCCTGCACAACCGCGAGGTCGCCGAGGTGCGCGGCGGGATGACCGTCGAGTCGCTGGTCCTGCGCGACACCGAGTCCGGCGAGACCTCCGAGCTGCCGGCGCAGGGCCTCTTCGTGGCGATCGGCTACAAGCCGAACACCGACCTGTTCCTCGGCGAGCTGGAGACCGATGAGCGCGGGTACCTCGTCGTCACCGACGAGACCGGCTCGGCGATCGACGGCGTGTTCATCGCCGGCGACGTGCACGACCATCGCTACCGCCAGGCGGTGACCGCGGCCGCGGACGGCTGCAAAGCGGCGATCGACGTCGAACGCTGGCTGGAGTCAGTGGGCGAGATCAAGGCCTCGACTGCCACGAACTGGTAGCGCGCGCAGCGACCTACGCGACTTCCCGGCGAAGGGTCAGTGCGGCGGCCGCGATCAGCAACACGCAGAAGCCGATCAGCACCGCCACGTCCCGCTGCACCACGGCGACCGACAGATCCGCGCCGCGCAGCATCACCTCGCGTAAGCCGTCGACCGCGTACGTCAAGGGAAGCACGTTCGAGACGACCTGCAGCCAGTCCGGCTCGGCACTGACCGGCACGATGACGCCCGACAGCAGGATCTGCGGCACGACGACCAGCGGGATGAACTGCACCGCCTGAAACTCGTTGCGCGCGAACGTCGACAGGAAGATCCCCAACGAAACGGCCGACAGCGCCAGGATCAGCTCGATGGCGAAGATCAGCCAGACCGATCCGGCGTTGTACAGGCCGATGACCAGCAGCCCGAAGCCGAGCACCTCGGCCGACTGCACGAGCGCCACGACGATGAAGCCCGCCATGTAGCCGACCACGATCTCGGTGCGGCGCAGCGGCGTGGCCATCAGCCGCTCCAGCGTCCCGACGGTGCGCTCACGCAGGAACGAGACGCTGGTGACCACGTAGACCAGCAGGAACACGACGAGACCGATGAACGGGCCGCCCAGCACGTCGAGCACGTCGAGGTCGCCATTGCCGTACAGCGTCCGCACCTGCGGCTCGACGCGCGGTGGTGTGAAGGTCACGCCCGGGGGCAACGATGGCGCGTAGCTCGACAGGGCGTCGAGCACAACGCGCTGCAGCGCCGCCGGGACGGCGCCGGCGACCGAGGGATTCGTTCCCTCGACGACGATCTGCGGCCGCAGCACGCCCTCGGCGTCGGGACCGGGCAGCACCAGGTAGGCATCCAGCGCGCCGTTGCGCAGCTTCGCGTCGGCATCGGCGGCGGAGGCTACGCGCACCGTCGAGAGCGCGTCCGACGTTTCCAGGCCCGAGGCGATCAGCTGCGGGACCGGCGACGAGACCACGACGAGGCCGACGGTCGGGACCGGCGCATCGGTCCGGAACAGGAGCGCGAACAGGCCGAGGATGAGCAGCGGCGTGACGAACAGGATGCCGAGCGTGCGGTGGTCGTTGCGGAACTGGGACAGCAGCCGGCGCGTGATGGCGAACGTGCGACGCGGGTTCACGCCGCGCGCGCCTCGAGCTTCAGGAAGGCGTCCTCCAGCCGATCCGTGCCAGCCAGCGCGAGGAGCTCGGCGACGGTGCCCTCGGCCAGCAACCGGCCGCCGAGCATGAGGCCCAACCGGTCGCAGCGCTCCGCCTCGTCCATGACGTGGCTCGAAACGAGGATCGTCGCGCCATCGGCCGCCATGTGGCGAAGGCCGTCCCAGAGCTGGACGCGCAGCTGCGGATCCACGCCGACCGTCGGCTCGTCAAGCAGCAGCAGCCGCGGCCGATGCACGATCGTGCAGGCCAGAGAGAGTCGCGTCCGCATCCCGCCGGACAGCGTCGAGACCAGCGATCGGCGACGCTCCCACAGGTCGACGAAGCGCAGCGCCGCTTCGACGTCGCCGCCGCCGAGGATGCTGGCGAAGAAGCTCACGTTCTGTTCGGCCGACAGGTCGCCGTACAGCGCGGCCGCCTGGGTCATATAGCCGATGCGATCGAGCAGTGACCGATTCGGCATGGGGGTGCCGAGGACGTTGAGCTCGCCGGCATCGGGCTTCACCAGGCCGACCAGTGCGCGGATGAGCGTCGTCTTGCCGGCGCCGTTCGGTCCGAGCAGGCCGTAGATCGTGCCCGGCGCGACGTGCAGATCGACGCCGGTGAGCGCCTCGACGTCGCCGAAGCGCTTGCGGACGCCGGTCGCCTCGATGGCCGCAGCCATCTGATTCATGTCACCGCGCCCGGGGCCAGGCCCCCGAGGATGACGGCGGTCATCTGCTCGACGACCGCGTCGACCGGCGGGTCGACGCCGACGACCTGCTCGGCCAGCGGCCGGCTCAGCAGGTGGAAGGCGATCGGGCCGATCACCGCCTGCACGGCGACCAGCGGGTCCATCTGGCGCACCCTGCCGGCCGCCATCTGCCGCTCGAAGTAGGCGCGGAGCGCGGCCAGCGCACCGGTCAGGAAGGGCCGAAGTCCGTGGACCGCCTCGGGCGTCAGCGCGGCGGCCTCGAGCAGGATGCCCCGCACGATGCCCAGGCGCGGATAGCCGACCTCGGCGAATGTGCGGGTGATGAGCGGGACGACGACCGCAGGCGGCTGGTCGACATGCTCGGCCAGCACCTTGGCGACCGGCTCGAACGGGGAAAAACGCCGCACCAGCTCGCCGAACAGCGCCCCCTTGCTCGGAAAGAGCCGGTACACCGTCGCCCGCGACACGCCGGCTGCCAGGGCGAGGTCCTCCATGCTGAAGGCGTGGAGCCCGCCGCGGGCCATCAGCTCGGCCGCACTTGCCGTGATCCGTTCACGCGCCGGCGACGGCGGCTCGACCTCGACCGCCTCGAGCAGCGCCTGACGCGTCCCGAAGTGACGATAGAAGGTCGCGCGTGAGACGCCGGCGCGCTCGACGATCTCGGCGATCGGCGTGGCGGGGTCATGGGAGAGGAGCATCCTCGCCGCCGCGACGACCTGTCGATGGATGGTCGGGTCCTGCGCGATCACCCGCCGAGACTACGTAAGACCCACTGTCCCGTCAAGTATCAGGCTGTTGCGAAGTGCAGATGGGAGCGGCGCTGGGCATCGGCCTCAGTTGATTCTGGGTGGGCTCAAATGCACGACAAAGGCGGGCTCTGAAGCATTTGACCCTCCACGAGAATCAAATCGACCGGTTTCGCGTCGATTCCCGTCGAATCACGTCGTTTTGAGCCGCTGCAGCGATCAGTTGCAGCAGAGCGCGCGTCTCGCGTGCATTTGACCCTGGAGGGAATCAGACACTCGCGGACGGCGCGGCGCGCAACCGGCCGACGTGCAAGCGGACGTCGACACTCGGCATGCGGACTGCTCGGCATCAGCGCAATTCAGACGACGCAGCGTGGAGCGATCTCGACATGACTGATCTGGCGCGACTCATCGTGCGGCTGGTGGTCGGCGGGCTGCTGGCCGGCCACGGCGCGCAGAAGCTATTCGGTTGGTTCGAAGGGCCGGGGCAGCGGGGCACGGAGGGGATGATGGAGTCCATGAACCTCCACCCGCCGCGCTTCTGGGCGACGCTCGCCGGCGCATCGGAGTTCGGTGGGGGACTGCTCACGGCGCTCGGCGCGCTGAACCCGTTCGGGCCGCTGGGCATCATCGGCGCGATGTCGATGGCGACCGCCAAGGTCCACTGGGGCAAGCCGATCTGGGCCGGCAAGGGTGGCGCGGAGCTTCCGCTGACGAATCTGGCGTCCGCGGCGGCGCTCGCGCTGGTCGGTCCGGGCAAGTACTCGATCGATCACGCCCTCGGGATCCGTCTGCCGCGTTGGATCGGGATCTTCGGACTCCTCGGCCTGGGCATGGTGCTCGCACGGGCGCTCCAGCCGGAGCTCGAAGTGGAGCCTGCACAGCTCGAAACCAGCGAGACTGATGCGCAGGAGCCGATGCCGGAGCCTGCGACCGTCTGACGCGCGTTCAGCCCAGCAGCTGCGCCGCCAGATCCGGGGTGATGCCTTCTCGCTGCGATGCGGCGAGGTGCTCGAGCGTCGTGCGCCAACGCCGGTCGGCCTTGAACGCGGTCAGTAGCTCTCGGCGAGCCCGGTCGAGGTCACCGCGCTTGGCGTACTCGAGGCCCATCCAGAAGACGAGCTCATAGGCGTCCGGCGCCTTGTGCCGGGAGGCTGCGTATCGATCGTCCTCCGATATCCCGGCCATGGCTGCGTCGCTGTCGTCATCGAGCAGGTCGTACGCCTCCTGCAGCGTGACCAGCCGCCGCAGCTCGGGCACCGGATCGGGATGGTCCTCGATGCGCAGGTCCATGAGCCGCCCCTGCCACGCCGCCGGCTGAACCGTGCCATCGACGATCATGATCGCCGCCGACTGCCGACCGCGCACGTCACCACCCTCCCGCTCGGCCGCCTCCAGCGCCCGCACCAGTCGCTCGCTGAACGGCTCGTCCGCTGCCTCCTGGTAGGCCGATGCCATTGCCGGCCAGCAGGTCTCGCGTTCGAGCAGGTTCCCCTGGACGGTGAATCCATCGTGGACCTCGTGGCCTGCGGCGGGGATGGTTTCACGGCCGGTGAACGCCGCCCCGCGGCCCTGCGCGTCGACCACGCCGAGCTGCCGCTGCTGCGCCCCGGCGTCACTGGCGATCAGCGCGGCGACCACCTCCTCGGCACTGCGTCCGGCACGCAGCAGCTCGAGCCCGATCGGTCCGAACGAGACGTTGACCGATGCCTGCGTGGCGATCGCGCCGACGCCGGCCTCCAGCCAGGGCACCACCCGCCCGACGCTCAGGAAGTGCGACTGCACGGCGACGCCGAACCGGCCGGTCTTCGGGTCGCGCGCAACGATGCTGTACGTCATGCGGCCAGCGTACCCGGCGCGGCGGCGCGCGCGACGGCCAGCCAGGCGTCGACGTCGTCGGCTTGCGGGAGCGCCCGGACCACGCAGCTGTCCAGCGCCACGCGGTATGGCGCCAGCGCTGCCGGGAGATCGTGCGGATCCTCGCAGGCCACACCGATGAGCCCCGGTCCCTGCTCGGCCAGCTGCGCGACGTACTGCGGTGCGTTGGCGTAGGCGTCGAGCGCCTGCTGCAGGCGTTCCGTCGCGCCGTCGCCGACCGCCACGCGCACATACGCGGCGACCCGCGGCGCCGCGCGCCCGGCTGACGCCGCTGCGGCGTCGATCCGCTCGCGTGACTCGGCGACCCGAAACGGACCGGCCCAGTTCAGCAGGACGACGTCGGCGACCCGGCCGGCGAGCTCGAGCATGCGCGGCCCGAGCGCGGCGACCCCGATGCGCACGTCGGGCAGCAGCCGTCGCAGCTCGGCCACGCCCTCCTCCACGAGCGCGAGCGAGCGGGAACGACCGCTGCCCACGCCCAGCACGAGCCGCTCGTGCGGCAGCTCGAGGTCGGCCACCTCCCGCGCGACGGCGTCAGGACCCCGCTGGCTCAGGCCGATGACGCCGACACACAGCTCGACGCTTCGCGCCCCTCGCGCGCATGCCGCCAGCGCAGCCAGCCCCGAGCCGCGTGACGTGTCGTTCGCCCACAGCTCGTCGTAGCCGAGCGCCTCGATCTCGGCGCCCAGTCGCTCGAGGCCCGGGCGATCCGCGGCGGTGAATCCGAATCCGAGCTTGCCTTCCACCCGTCGAGCATACGGCGCGCGCGGAATCCGAGCCCGGTCAGCGGCCCAGGGCCTGTGCCGCCACGTCGGGCGCATCGGTCACGAAGGCCCACAGGCCGAGCGCGGAGAGCTGCTGCATGCGTTCCGGATCGTTGACGACGTAGCAGCCGACCCGCCGGCCGAGTGCCGTCGCGTGCTGCAGCAGGGGCGTCGGGTCGAGGCCCAGGTCGCCGTCCCAGGGCAGCACGCCGAGGTGGTGATGCTCGACGGCGTAGGTCAGGCCGCGCTCGAATCGGTCGGAGGGAACGAGCAGCAGGCCGGTGGTGAGCGACGCGTCGAGCCCGCGCACCTCGTTGATGGCGACCTCGTCGAACGAGATCAGGGTCACGAGCTCCGCAGCGAGGCGCGAGGCACGCAGCGCTTCGACCGTCGCCGGGACCGCGGCACGCGCCTTGATCTCGATCGCCAGCCCGACGCCTGCCGGCAGCCATTCCAGCACCTCCGGAAGCGCAGGCACGCGCAGTCCCGTTCCGGCGAACTCGCCCGCGCCGAACCGCGCACCCGCATCGGCCTCGCGAATCTCATCCATCGTCAGCGAAGCGATGGCTCCCGAGCCGGACGTCGTCCGGTCGAGCGTTTCGTCGTGGATGACCGCCAGCTGGCCGTCGGCAGTGAGATGAACGTCGAGCTCGATCGCATCGGCCTTCTGCTCGAGCGCGAGCTCGTAGGCGGGGAAGGTGTTCTCGGGCGCATGGGCCGATGCCCCGCGGTGCGCCACCACCAGCGTCATGGCTCTGGCACCGTGCGCACGATGGCGTAGCCGATGAGCATGAGCACGAGCAGCGAGAGGACGGCAACCTGGTAGGCGCCGTGGTCGAGGACGGGCAGCAGCGCACGCACCAGGAAACCGTACAGCAGCGGTCCGATGACGGCCGAGAACTTTCCGGCCAGCCCGTACAGGCCCAACATCTCGCCCAGCCGCTCGGGTGGCGACAGCCGGATGAGCAGCAGCCGGTCGGTGACCGCCACGCCGCCGAGGCCGCTGCCCAGCACCGCACCGGCGATCAGGAACGGGACCGGCGCCAGCCACAGGCCGAGCAGCAGCAGCCCGGCGGTCCAGGAGGCGAGGACGAGGAGCAGCGTCCGCTTCGCTCCCAGCTGGTCGACCAGGATGCCCCAGCCGAACGAGGCGACGACCGCCACGACGATGAGCACCAGCAGGATGTTGAGGGCGGCCGCGGCACTGAAGCCGACCGCCTGGGTGGCGAATGCGCTCATCACCACGATCGCGGTGTTGATCGGATCCGAGTAGAAGAACCGCCCGACGACGAACCGCAGCAGGCCCGGTGTCTCGCGGGCGTGACGGATCGTTTCGCGCAGCTGCGCCCAGGAGCGCAGCGCGTCCACGGCGTTGAAGCGGCCGCGCGCCTGCCGTTCGCGAGCGCGCACGAAGAGCGGGATGGCGAACAGGGCGAACAGCGAGCCGACGAGCAGGAAGCTGGCGACGGTCGAGTCGCCGTTGGCATCGGTCGTCAGCTTGAAGAGCAGCCCGGACACGATGCTGCCCATGTACCCCAGCGCGACGCCGATCCCCGACAGGCGTCCCTGTGTCTCGGGCCGGGCGACGTCCGGCAGCAGCGCGTCGTAGTAGATGAGCGCTGCCTGATACGCGAAGTTGGCGACAGCGAACGCGAGCAGCCCGACCCCGATGTCGACGAGGCCGATGAGCATCGTCGCGACGATGCAGATGACCGTGAAGACCAGGAGGAAGCCCTTGCGTTGGCCGACCCGGTCGCTCATCGCGCCGAGCACCGGCGAGACGGCCGCATTGACCAGGACCGATGCACTGAAGGCCAGCGTGAACGCGAACTGGCCGTCCGCCTCGCCCAGGAACTTGATGGCCCACAGGCTCATCGCGTAGCTGACGATCGCGAAGCTGAAGATCGTGTTGGCGAAGTCGTAGAGCGCCCACGACAGCCCCTCCGCCGCGCTGCCGCTGCGCGTCAGCGCGCCGAGGCTGCGCCACCAGGTCACCGGGAATGGCGCGGCGGCGGGGCGCGGCGTGTGCATCGCCGCGGATTCTAGTCAGCAGGCTCCCCCGCCGGTGCGTGACCTCGCACGGCGGGCGTTCCCACCCAGCGGGCGTATCGGCCACGCAGGCATCGCGTTGATGGCCGCATTCCCACCCAGCGGGCGTATCGGCCACGCAGGCATTGCGTTGATGGCCGCGTTCCCACCCAAGGGGCGTATCGGCCACGCAGGCAGGCTCGCGGGTTGTTCGCGCGCCCTTCGTCGGCCGATACGCTCACCAGGCGGGACAAACGGCCATCTAGCGGCGTTCGGGCGCAGCTCGCGGCTGGCTTCTTGGCCGATACGCCCGCTCAGCGGGATCGGGTGACCGCTCTATCGGCCGTTCTTCACCGGACGTCGGTGCGACCGGCGCATGCGACCGCTACGAGCCGAGTGAGGCTCCGAGCAACGACAGCATGGCGCGCTCGGCCAGCTCCGGATCGAACGCGGCGCCACGCTCGGCGCGATGCACGATGGCCCCGTGGAGCAGCATCGCGGCGGCCTGGCTGATCGCCTCGACGTCGAGATCCGCGGGCGCCTCTCCCCGGGCCATCGCCTCGCGGACGAACATCGCCGCGAAGCCGCGGTCCTGGTCCCACAGCCGCTGCAGCATGTCGCGCAGGCGCGGGTTGCGATCCGCCTCGGCCAAAGCGTGGATCACGATGGCGCCCCAGTCCTCCTCGACCAGCGATCGGACGAAGAGCGACACGGCGGCGCGCAGCCGCTCGCGAGGGTCTTCGATCTGCGCCAGCGCCGCCGCCAGCTCGTCCATCTGCGCCTCGGTCGAGCCCTGGCAGACCGAAAGGAAGAGCTCCTCCTTCGACGGGAAGTAGCGGTAGATCTGGCCGACCGAGACGCCGGCCTCGCCCGCGATCGCCGGCACGCTCGTTCCCCGGAACCCGGAGACGAGGAACGCGCGCTTGGCGCCGGCCAGGATCTGCTCGCGCATGCCGACCGCGTGGTCGGACGTGAGGGCAGCTGGGGCGGAGCGCGGCGAATCGGTCATGAATGCTCGTTCATTGTGCCGGTTGACGACGGAGAAGTGCAAGCGGTAGAGTCCTGAACGCTCATTCATTCGACCTGGAGGACATGTGCGCAAGCGATTGGTGGTGGCTGGCATCCTCGGGCTGGGCGTGCCGCTGCTGGCCGCCTGGTTCACCCGCCGCGACAAGACCGGCGAGGCGGCAGCCACCGAACCGATGCCGGCCGAGCCGGCGACGGAGCCCGCCCGCAGGCCACCGCATCGGCGCACGAACGAGCACATCCTCGAGCCGCATCCGACCGGGATCTTCGCCGCGATCGGTCGGTTCGACTATCGATTCCGCAAGCTGCTGCCGGTGCTCGGACTGGTGCTGGTCATCGGTCTCCAGCTGTGGGCCAAGGCGGACGGCGGCAAGCTGATCCAGGGTGGCTGGGTCATCTCGGGCAGTGAGGAGCAGGCGGCCACCGAGCTCCTGGCGGATCGCTTCGGCGAGCAGGCGACGACGATGCTGGTCGTCTATCGCGACCCGGCCGGCGATGCGAAATCGCCCGCCTTCCAGGCGGAGATCAAGGGCAGCCTGTCGGATGTCGCCAGGGACCCGGTCGTCGACAGTGTCACCACCTACGCCGATGCCCCCGACCCGCGCTTCATCTCGCGTGACGGCACGACGGCGCTGGCGATCGTCGCGATCGACAAGGGGATGGAGGACTCGGTCGAGGACGCCGCGCGGCTGACCGACAAGGTCCACATCCCGGCCGGTGTCACGACCTACGTCACCGGCATCCCGCAGCTCTATCACGAGTTCAACGGCAAGATCGAGAAGGATCTGCTGCAGGCCGAGATGATCAGTCTGCCGATCGCACTGCTCATCCTGCTGATCGTCTTCGGCACGCTCGTCGGCGCGGCGCTGCCCCTGGTGATCGCCGCCCTGGCGCTGCCCTCGACGTTCGCCGTAATCGGCCTGCTGGCCGGCGTGACCGACATGAGCATCTTCGTCACGAACATCGCGACGATGATCGGCCTTG
This sequence comes from Candidatus Limnocylindria bacterium, assembly GCA_035708065.1. GTDB lineage: Bacteria > Chloroflexota > Limnocylindria > QHBO01 > QHBO01 > JAICUY01. The sequence continues at coordinate 22,703 of DASSTC010000035.1, forward strand.
CGCTGGCGATCGACTACTCGCTGTTCATGGTCAGCCGCTTCCGCGAGGAGCTGCGCCACCACAGCGTCGAGATCGCCGTCGAGCGGATGATGGGCAGCGTCGGCAAGGCCGTCGCCGTCTCCGGTGTCGCGGTGGCGATCGGTTTGTCGAGCCTGACCGTCTTCGAGGCAGCGGCGCTGCGCTCCATGGGCTGGGGCGGCATCGTCACCGTCCTGTCGACCCTCCTCTTCGGCCTGACCGTGCTGCCGTCGCTGCTCGCGCTGCTCGGGCATCGGGTCAACCGGCTGCGCGTGCCGCTTCCGGCCTTCCTGCGTCGCGTCGAGGACGACCCCGACGTGGCCGATGCACGCCAGGGCCACGGCGTCTGGGGCTGGATCGCCGCCCGCGTCATGCGCCGCCCGGTGCTGATCGCCGTCCCGGTGCTGGCGGTGCTGCTCGTGCTCGGCTCGCCGTTCCTGTCGACCCAGCTGTCGACCGGCCAGAACCTGGAGGATCTGCCGAAGACGCCCGCGCGCGACGGCTTCCAGGTGATCGTCGACGAGTTCCCGGGTGGCGAAAGCGACCCGGTCACCATCGCGCTCACGTGGAACGGCAAGGACCTCGAGAACGGGATCAGCGCATCGCGTCAGGCGGACCTGGCGTCGTACATCGACTCGCTGCAACGGATCCACGGCGTCAAGGAGGTCGAGAGCGTCCTCGATCCGCCGCCCGGCATGGACGCGCAGCAGTACGCGCAGCTCCTCGCACTGCCCGCGTCGCAGCGTCCGCCGCAGGCGCAGGCCGCGCTGGCTCCGTACCTGGCCGGCCTCGTGGCGAAGGACACCGCCAAGGTGACCGTCTTCAGCTCACTGCTGCCCGATTCGGCCGAGGGCCGGGCGCTCGTGGAGTCCGTGCGGGCGGTGCGCGCGCCCGACGGCGCCCAGGCGCTGACCGGCGGTCTGCCGAGCCGCTCCCACGACTTCATGGAGAGCTTCCGGCACGCGGTGCCGATCGCCGTCCTGATCGTCGTGGCCGTCACCGGCGGCGTGCTCTTCCTGACCTTCGGTTCTGTCTTCCTGCCGCTCAAGGCGGTGCTCATGAGCCTGATGAGCATCACCGCCTCGTTCGGCGCGCTGGTGTTCATCTTCCAGCAGGGCCACTTCGACACGCTGCTCGGCTTCGAGGCGGGCGGCACGACCGCGGCATGGCTCCCGCTGATCATGTTCGCCATCCTGTTCGGCCTCTCCATGGACTACGAGGTGCTGCTGCTCTCGCGCATCCGGGAGCGATACCTGGCCCACGGTGACAACACGCGGGCGGTGGCCGAGGGCATTGGCATCACCGGCGGGATCATCACGGGCGCGGCGCTGATCATGGTCGCCGTCTTCGCCGCGTTCGCACTGTCGAGCATCACCTTCATCAAGGCGCTCGGCTTCAGCATGGCGCTGGCGGTGCTCATCGACGCGACGGTGGTGCGCGGCATCCTGGTGCCGGCTTTCATGCGGGTCATGGGCTGGGTCAACTGGTGGGCACCGCGCTGGGTGCAGCGTGCCGTCGCCCGCCTGGGCCTCTACGAAGGGCCCGATACGGTCGCGACCGCGTAGCGGTTTCGCTCTCCGGCGACGTTACTCGCCAGCATGGCGAACGGACCGGACGCTCGCTCCACGCTCGGCCTACCATCCGCGCGTGACCGAGTTCAGCCGCGCGACGCCAGCCTGGGCTCGCTCGCTCGTCGCCACGGTCTGCGCCGAGACCGATACGCTCGCACCCGCGCGCCTGCGCTGGACCAGCCGTCGCCGCGATTCGAGCTCGGGCGTCACGAGACGCCATGAGGACAGCATCTCGATCGTGGCCGGAACGGACCCGCTCGACCAGCGCCTCACGGTGCTCCACGAGCTGGCGCACTGGCTGACGCCGATGCAACGGCGCCGTGGTCGCCACGTCCACCACGACCGCCGCTTCTACCGAACCGCGTTCTCGCTCTACCTGCGCCACGGGCTCCCGGCGGAGGATGCGGTGCGGCGCGAAGCGGGCCGCTACCCGAGTTCGCTGCGGCATGCCGTCGCGCTCGCCGTTCCCGGTGCGGAAGCCGCGTGGCGCGAGCGGCGGCTCCGTCTTCGCGCCCGGCCACGCATCGCGATGCGCGTGCTCGTTCCAGAGCACCGCATCCAGCTCGTCCGCGACGGACGTTGGACGGTGTGCGCGGTGTGCCGCCAGCGGATCGTGGGGCCGAATCTGGCGCGGCTGCGGCGACGCGGCGGGCGCCACACCCTGCTGACGCGCGAGCCTGCGACGCGGGAGCTCGCCTCCTAGCTGTCGTCGGCGGTCGGGTTGAGGCCCTCGTCGCTGAGGTCGGAGCGTTCCGTCGAATCGAGGCCGGAGCTCTCGCCGGTCATGCCGTAGCCGCTCTCGGCTCCCGACATCCCGGTCACGCCGCCTTCGCCGATCTCGGCATCGGCCTGCTCGCGAACGCGGGCAAGCTCGTCGGGCGGTGTCTGGCCGGTGTGCCCATCGGTCTGGTCGTCCGGCTGGTCGCCTGAGCCGCCGCCCGCGAAGGCGTCACCGATGTCGTCGATCACGCGCTGGTCGCTTCTCGGATGCTGTTCCATGCCCGGAGCCCGGAAGCAGGACCTGTGCCGCACGAGTGCTGCTAAGGGGTCGCCGCGCACGGCGGCACGCGGGGTGCATCCGCGACGCGCACCATGGCGATCCTTGCCCCGCTCTTCGCGTTCGTCGGCCGATTCGTCGGCAAGGTGGTCCAGACGATCTTCGGCTGGGCGACGATCCTCCTCTTCGGCCGCGTCCCGGAGTCGAAGCAGCTGCTGCTGTCGGGCGTCGCGCTGGGCGCGATCGTGTGGGTCGCCACCCTGCTCGGCGTCATCTTCCCGAACGTCGGCGCCTTCCTCGTCGCACTGGTCCCGGCGCCGCGCTTCGTGAGCGAGACGTGGATCCGGATCGCGATGCTCATCGCCGCCCTCGTCCTCCCGATCCTCATCGGGATCGCAGGGTTGTTCCTGCTCGACAAGGCGGACCGGCCGCATGGCATGGCTCGCGTCGTCCAGGTGCTACGCGGCTACCCGTACGCCGCCGTGCTCGCCTTCGTGCTGCTGTTCCTGGCGATCATCGCCCCGATCCGGAAGCTCCGTTCGATCATCAAGCGCTGGGACGACGCGCACATCCCCGTCGTTGTCAAGCCAGGCGGCTATGAAACGGTCGGGAACGACCTCGAGGCGGCGCTCGACGGCGCCGGGCTGCCGATCGAGCGGGCCAAGGCGCCCGCCATCCTCGAGACGCCGTCCAAGCTGCTCGCCGCCGTCGGCGGTGACAGCGTGAAGCACCTCGTTCCGGATCGGCTGCTGGTGCTGAAGAACCGCGACCTCGAGGTGACGATCTATCCGTCGGATATCCACATGACCGGAACGAAGCAGCTGGTCGCGCGGTCGCGCGCGGCGATCGCCACCACGGTCACCTTCACCGATGCCTACCAGACGACCTCGAAAGAGGCCCAGCAGCTGGAGGACACGCTCCAGCGTATCGCGAAGTCCGCGCCGTCCGGCGCGCTGGCCCATCGCGCGCTGCATGACATCGACGTTCGGCTGGCGCAGCTGGCCATCGACTTCGACGACTGGCAGGTCCTCTACCGGCAGCGGCTGCAGGTCGAGCGTGCGCTCGGCCGGTCACACGCCTCGGCAGAGACGGAGGACGCCGGGGGACCGATCGACTTCGTCGTGGACCTCATTCGCCGCCTCGTGGCGTAACATGGAGTGTGTTAGCCTGTGTGCCACCGAATTCACACATTGGGTAGCACGGATGTCGCTGACTCGCACGAACCTGACGCTGCCCGATGAGCTCATGGCCGAGGTCGACGAGCTCGCGGGTCCGCGCGGCCGAAGCCGTTACGTCGCCGAGGCCGTGGCGCAGCGGGTCAAGCGTGACCGTCTGGGAGTGGCAATCCGCGACACCGCCGGTGCGATGGTGGGACGGCCTGGCGCCATGACGCCAGACGAGGTCGTCGCGTTCGTCGACCGGCTCCGGTCCGAAGAGAGCGATTGAACGGTGCGTTACCTGCTCGATACCACGGTGCTCATCGACCACGCCAACGGCTTTCCGCCGGCAACTGAGCTCCTGGAGCGCCTATTCGCACAGGGCGCCGAGCTGTTCACCTGCGACGTGGTGACATGCGAAGCGCTTTCCGGTGGGACCGATGAGCACCTCGAGGTCATCGGGCGACTGCTCGAGCCGTTGGAGTACGTCAGTACCTCGCCCACCGCGGCCCGCCGCGCCGGAGCGTCACGACTTACCCGTCATCGGGCCGAGGGCCGGCTGGGTCTCGGCGACGCACTCATCGCCGCCGTCGCCGTAGAGATTGACGCCTCGGTCGTCACGCGGAACAGGCCGGACTTCGAGCGGCAGGGCGCTCCGACACTGACCTACTAGGTCGCGTCGATAGGCGGCTGGATCTCGTCGCTGCCGAGTCAGCACGCTCGCGGCCATACCACTGACCGATGCCGGCGAGGCACGCGTGCTGCATCGGTCGGGCAGATCGAACTGTCGCAGCCGAGGTACCCGCACATGACCACGCAGACCAGCGAGGCAACGCCGGCCGTCGAGATCGGCCCGTCCCGCTCGCAGGAGGAGCTTGCCGACCATCCCAGCACCGCCGCGATAGCCGGTCATCCGCTGCACCCCATGCTCGTCACGCTGCCCGTCGGTCTGCTGGCGGCCACGACCGCCAGCGACATCGCCGGGTCGCTCACCGGAGATCGATTCTGGGCGCGCGCCTCGCGCTGGTTGCTCCGCGGCGCACTGGCCAGCGGCGCGGTCGCCGGCGTGATGGGCGCGACCGACTTCCTGACGATCGGCGCGGCTCGCAAGCCGGCCGGCTTCGCGCATGGCATCGGTAATCTCGGCGTCATGGGGCTGAGCCTGGCGAGCCTCGCGGTGCGACGGGGCGACCGCGACCGGATCCCGGGTCTGGCCTTCGTGCTGTCGGCCGTGTCGGCTGGCATGCTGCTCGTCACCGGCTGGCTCGGCGGCGAGATGTCGTACCGCCAGGGGATCGGCGTCGTCCCGCACGACGAGCGGTGACCCGTCAGGCGGTGCGCCGGTAAAGCGCGACCTGCCACAGCAGCCCGCGATCGGCGAGCTGCCGTTCGAAGCCGGCGGCGCGCACCAGCCGATCGACGTCGGCGGTGCGGTGGACGTGGAACCGGAACGACTGGCGGAAGATGCGCAGCCCGAGGTTGCCGACGGCCGCGCCAGCACGGATCCACCATCGGTCGACCGGATAGACCAGGCCGTACAGCCGCCGGGCATGTGCGATGGAGGCCTCCACCAGGGCCGGCATGTCGGCGTAGCAGCACACCACCCGGTCGAGCGTCACGACGTCAGCGGCCGGGATCGCGTCGGCGAGCGCCACGAAGTCGCCGTAGTGGTATGTCGTGCGCTCGGCGAACCCCCGCCGCTCCGCTTCGTCGCGCGCGGTGGCGATGAAGGCGCGCGAGGCGTCGACATCGGTCGCGTGCGACGCGCCGGCAGCCAGCAGCTCGAGCTGGATGGCGCCGATCCCGCCGCCGATGTCGAGCAGCGTCGCCCCTTCGACCCCGGCCGACCGGATCGACTCGACCAGGCGCCGCGTCTGGCCGGTGACGCCCTTCCGGCGGTAGTCGTCGAGATCGCGGCGGGCCATCCGGTCGTCGAACAGCGCGTCGTAGTCGACGCCGCAGCAGGGTTTGGCTGGCATGCGGACAGTATCGCGGCTTCGGGCTACCATGCCCGCCCATGACCGAAGTGACGATCGATCCCGCCGAGCTGATGCCGCGCTTGGAGCAGCACCGCACCGAGTTGACCGCCTACGCCTACCGGATGCTCGGTTCGGGCTTCGAAGCCGAGGACGCCGTCCAGGAAACCTTCGTGCGTGCCTGGCGCGCCTTCGACCGATTCGAGGGCCGCTCGGCGCTTCGCTCGTGGTTGTACCGCATTGCCACGAACGTCTGCCTCGACATGCTCGGCAGCCGCCAGCGTCGGGCCAGACCGATGGACCTCGGCCCTGCCTCCAGCGCCGACGCGCCACTCGGACCGATGCTCCCCGAAGCCACCTGGGTGGAGCCGATTCCCGACGGTCGCGTCATCCCCGAGGCCGCCGACCCGGCCGAGCTGGTCGCGGCGCGCGAATCGGTCCGGCTGGCGTTCGTCGCGGCACTGCAGCACCTGCCGCCGAAGCAGCGCGCGGTGCTCATCCTGCGCGAGGTGCTGCGCTGGCGGGCAGAGGAGGTCGCCGAGCTGATGGAGACGACCGTCGCGTCGGTCAACAGCGCATTGCAGCGGGCGCGAGCGACGCTTGCGGCCAATCGCGTGGGCGCGGCGCCACCCCGGCCGATGGACGAGGAGCGACGACAGCTGCTGGCGCGCTACGTCGCGGCGTTCGAGGCGTACGACATGGACCGCCTCACCGCGCTGCTGCACGAGGACGCGAACTGGAACATGCCGCCGTTCGAGCTCTGGCTGCAGACGCACGCCGACATCCGCGCCTTCTGCATGGGGACGGGCATCGGCTGCGACGGTTCGCGCCTGGTGCCGACCTCGGCGAACGGGCTGCCCGCCTTCGGCCAGTACAAGCCGGACGGGAACGGCGGCTACACGCCCTGGTCGCTGCAGGTCGTCGAGCTGTCGGGTGACCGGATCAGCGGGATCACGTTCTTCCTCGACACCGAGCGGTTGTTCCCGCTGTTCGGTTTGCCGCTCGACTACGGCGAGGTCGGCGGGGCATAGATGCGGGGCGCGTTTGCGGCGCCAACAACCACGATCACGTCCGCCAGCCCCATGAAGTCGATCAGTGCGCGCAGCTCGGCCGATGCGCCCTCGACCCGCAACGACGCGCCCAGGCGTCGCGCGTGGAGCGCGAGCCAGGCCAACGCCTCGACCGTGCCGACGTCGACGTCGAGCAGCACCGACGCATCGCAGACGACGACCGGCCCCGCAGGTCGGCGCGCGTGCAGCTCCACATTCCCGATGAC
>DASSTC010000036.1:0-21580 GCA_035708065.1 Candidatus Limnocylindria bacterium
CGACCAGGAGCGGCCGACCGACACCATCGCCTGATCGGCGGGCCGCACCGACTTACTGCGACTCAGTCTCATGTGTGGTATCGTCCGCCGCGATGCCAGCGAACGACGCGATGACCGAGGCACTCCGCGGGGCGGGGTTGCGCATCACGGCCGCCCGGCGTGCGATCGCGGCATTGCTCGAGGACCGCAGCGGCCACTTCACCGCCGAGGACGTGCTCAATGACGCGGCAGCCGCCGGCCACGACGTCGGACGGGCAACCGTCTTCCGCAGTCTCGAGACGCTGAGCCGCCTGGGCCTCGTCGAGCGCGTCGACCTGCCATCCGGCGAGCACGCCTACGTCGCCTGCCGGCCGGACGAACATCACCACCACGTCGTGTGCTCACGTTGCGGACGGTCGGTGGAGGTCGCGGACATCGGCCTGGCACCGGTGCTGGCGCGGGTCGCCGAGGCGAGCGGCTTCCGCATTGATTCGCACCGGCTCGAGCTGTTCGGCGTGTGCGCCGACTGCCGTGCGCAGGACCGATGAGGGTCCTCCTCGCGCTGATCGCGACGGTGCCGCTGCTGGCGGCCTGCCAGCCACAGCCGTCGCCGCCGGGAGGAGAGGCGCGTCTGCGGGTGGTCACCACCACGTCGGTCTTCGCCGACATGATCAGCCAGGTCGGCGGCGAGCTGGTGCGGGTGACGAGCCTCGTGCCGCACAACGGCGACGTGCACACCTTCGAGCCGCGACCGTCCGACATCCGCTCGGTCGCCGACGCGCAGCTGCTGATCATGAACGGCCTGGGTCTCGACGACTGGCTGGCCAAGACGATCCGCAATGCGGCCGATGAGGGCGTGCCCCTCGTGCGCCTGGCCGACGACCTTCACGGTGTCCAGCCGCTGCCCGGCGAGGAGGCGGGGACGCGGAATCCGCACCTGTTCCTCGACGTGGCGTATGCCAGGGGCTATGTCGAGCGCATCGCATCGGCCCTCAAGCAGGCTGATCCGCGGCATGCGGATCGATACGCCGCGCGGGCATCGGCCTACCTGGCGGAGCTCGGCACGCTCGACGGCTGGGTACGCCAGCAGATCCAGATGATCCCGGCGGCGAACCGCAGGATCGTGACGTTCCACGACGCGTTCGCCTACTACGCGCGCGAATACGGGCTGGAGGTCGTCGGCGTCGCAGTGCGCGCGCCCGGCCAGGATCCGAGTGCCGGGTACATCGCGCGTCTCGTCGACGCGGTCGCGGCGAACGGGGTGAAGGCCATCTTCAGCGAGCGGCAGTTCCCGGCGACGCTTGCCGACCAGATCGCGGCCGAAACGGGCGCGCGCGTCGTCGCCAACCTGTACGACGACAGCTTGGGCGACCCGCCGGTGACGACCTACGTGGCGATGATTCGCTGGGACACCGACCAGATCGTGCAGGCGCTGGCATGACGGCGCTCGGTTCGGCGGACACTGCCATCCGAGTCAACAGCGTCAGCGCCGGATACGGCGGGCGCCAGGCGCTCGATGACGTCAACCTCGAGATCAGCCGCGGCGCTCTCGTCGCAATCTTCGGTCCGAACGGCGGCGGCAAGTCGACGCTCCTCAAGCTCATCGCCGGGCTGATCGACCCCTGGCGGGGGAGCGTCGAGGTGCTTGGCGCGCCGGCGGGGGAGGAGGCCAAGCGGGTCGCCTACGTCCCGCAGGCCGAGCTGGTCGACTGGTCGTTCCCGGTCAGCGTCTGGGACGTGGCGATGATGGGCCGCTACCCGCGCCTCGGACCGTTGCGCCGGCCTGGTCGGGCGGACCGGGAGGCGGTCGAGGCGGCGCTGGAGCGGGTGGCCATGGCCGACCGGCGGGGCTCGCAGATCGGCGCCCTGTCCGGCGGTCAGCGCCGGCGCGCCTTCCTGGCGCGGGCCATCGCCGCGGCGCCCGACCTGTACCTGCTCGATGAGCCGGTGACCGGCGTCGACGTCACCACCCAGGAGGACCTGATGGCCCTGCTCGCCGCCGAGACGGCGGCCGGGCGCACGGCGGTCGCCACCACGCACGACCTTGCCGCCGCGGCCGAGCACTTCAGCACGGTCGTGGCCCTCAACCGTCACGTGATCGCCACCGGGCCGTCGTCGCTGATCCTCGACCCGGAGATCCTGTCGCAGACGTACGGCGGCCACCTGCTGGTGCTCAACGACCGTGCGGTCGTCCTCGACGATGCCCACCACCACGACACCGCCAGCGGCGGTGAGCACCACTTCCACGAGAAGGGAGACCGGCACTGATGCTTGCGCCGATCAGCGAGCCGCTCGTCTACGACTTCTTCGTTCGCGCCCTGGTGGCGTCGGCCGTCGTCGGGGTGGTCTGCGCGGTGATCGGCTCGTACATGGTCCTGCGCGGCCTCGCCTTCATGGGCGACGCGCTCAGCCACTCGGCGTTCCCCGGCATCGTGGTCGCCTACATGCTGCAGCTGCCGTTCTACCTCGGTGCCGCCGTGGCCGCGGTCGGCACGGCCCTGTCCATCGGCTGGATCAGCCGGCGTGGCGGCCTGCGGACCGACACGACCATCGGCGTCCTGTTCGCCGGGATGTTCGCGCTCGGCATCTTTCTGTTCAGCCTCATCCCGAACTACGTCGGCGACCTGTTCGGCTTCCTGTTCGGCGAGGTGCTGGGCATCGGCCGCGGCGACCTCATCGCCCTGGTCGTGCTGGCGGCCATCGTCCTGATCGTCGTCGCGGTCCTGTGGAAGGAGCTGCTGTACACCACCTTCGACCCGCTGGCCGCCGCCGCGTCCGGTCTGCCGGTCGCCTGGCTCGACTACCTGCTGCTGGCGCTCATCGCGATCACGATCGTGGTCAGCCTGCAGGCGGTCGGCATCATCCTGGTGGTCGCCATGCTCGTCACGCCGGCCGCCACGGCGCAGCTGGTGACCCGCAGCTTCGGCCGGTTGCTGGCCGTGGCGATCGTCATCGGGCTGGTGGCGCCGGTGGTGGGCCTGTACATCAGCTACTGGAGCAACGCCGCCAGCGGGGCGACGATCGTGCTGGTCGAGACCGCCGTGTTCCTGGTCGCCCTGGTGTCGAAGCTCGCGGCCGAGCGACTGGCGCCGCTCCGCGCGAGCGTGGGCGACTAGCGCTCTGCGGCCACTCGACGCGTGCCGACGATCGCCACGCTGCTGCCGCGCCGGCGGGCCCCGGGGATGCGCGAGCTCAGCGCGTCGTCGGCGCGACCCAGGCGCCCGACCGTCGCGCGCGGCAGCTTGACGCCGAGCTTCGAGAGCCCGATCAGCGGGTAGCGCGTCAGCGTCCCATGGTGGGTGATCGACGCGTCGTCGAACATGCCCAGGAACGGCCGGATCCGATCGGCATCGAGCACGACGCAGCGCACGCGCCGATCGCGCTTGCCCAGCAGGGCCGTGCCGATCCCGTAGAGCGGGCCGCGCCACGGTTCGACCGCCGCGAAGCGGCCCTCGGGGGCGAGGACGCGGGCGCACTCGCGCAGCGCCGGCCCGATCTGCCAGTGGTGCAGCGAGCCCTGCGCGTAGATTCCGTCAAACGTCGCGTCGCCCATCGGGATCTCCTCGGCGATGCCGGCCACGCACCGAAGTCGGTCGCCGACCCCGCACAGCTCGCCGAGCGCGCGGGCGAAGCGCAGCTCGCCGAGCATCGGGCTGATCACCCATGCTTCCGCCGCGCCGGCGAGCAGGAATCGGACGGCGTGCAGCCCACGTCCGCCAAGCTGCAGCACGCGTCTGCCGGTGACGGGAGCAAGGTAGCGGAAGGCATCCCGCTGGGCGGCGAGCTCGTACTTCGCGTCGAGCCAGCGCGAGGCTGGCTCGGGGAAGCCGGCTCGCTGGGCATCGGTCAGGGAGGTCAAGGGCAGGAGATCGCGCGCGGCGTGGGAGCTCGCGATCTCGGCGACCGCACGGTCGCCCTCGTCGTCGTAGTGCGCCATCTCCTCGTACGCCTCGGCGTACCGCCGTTCGGCGATGTCGACCGAACGCGCTTCGCCCTCCGGCCTCAGCATCTCGGGAACGAGCAACACCCCGATGCCGTCGCGCACCGGGTAGGCGCCGCCGTGATCGTCGCGGAGCATGACCTGATCGGTCCTGCCCACCGGCTCGTATCCGAGGGCCTGTGGCGGCGTAAGCCGGCCACCGACAGCCGCATCGGCTTCGGCGATGGGCACGCGTCGAAGGCCGGCCCCGGACGCGGGGCATCGCAGCGGGGTTCCCTCCATCGGTGCCTAGGGTAGGCCGATGCGGGTCGCCGTGCGCTGTCGCGCGGCAGGCTCGGCCGACGGACGCCGGGGTGCAAGTTGTCAACATTTGGCCGCTACGGCACGGTGCGTGCTTTTGGGGAGGCGTGACATTTTTCGAAAAGGCCGCGCTGACGGTCGTGCTCATGCCACTGGCGCTCAGCTTCGTCCTCGTGCTCTGGGCCTGATTCGTGCTCCGCGCCGGGTGGCGAGACCCGATGGTCCCGCCGCCGCCCCGGACCTGCGTCCGGCCCGGTCATCCCGTCTGACGGGACCACAGCACTACTGACGCCCGCCATCCCGGGACCTACCGTCGCCGCATGCCATTCAACGGCCGCCACGGCCCGCGCGGCATCGTCGCGCGCACGCTCGGCCTGGCCGGCATCTCACTCATCGCGGCGGCACTGCTCGCCTGGACGCCAAGCGTGGCGACCGGCTGGAACCAGGGCACCGCCGAGGCAACGCTCTGGCAGCTGATGAATGGCGCGCGGGTCAACAACGGCCTGCGGCCGGTCCAGCAGAACTCGACGCTCGTCAGCCTCGCGCGCTGGCGCAGCAAGGACCAGATCCAGCGCGACTACTTCTCGCACACCGTCCTCGGCACGTCCTACCAGGTCTTCCACTGGTACGACCTCAACGGCCTGAACTACCGATACGGTGGCGAGAACATCGGCTGGAACTCCGGCTACAGCGACGCCGACTCGGCGGTCGCCATCCACGAAGGGTTCATGAATTCGCCCAGCCACCGGGCCAACATCCTGAATCGCGATTGGACGCATGGTGGCGTCGGCGCCTACGCCGCCGACAACGTCAACTACCTCGGCAAGCTTCGCAGCCCGCGGTTCTTCACCGAGCTGTTCATGCAGTCGGCGAGCGCCGCACCGCCTCCGCCACCGTCGAGCAACCCGCCGCCTCCGCCACCGGGCGGTGCGGGTGGAGGGACCCGTAACGTGTCCGCCGCCCCGGTGAGCCCAAAGGCCGACCGCCAGGCGAGCGAAGTGCGCATCGCCAGCCCGAGCCGTCCGCGCTCGGGACAGCCCCTCGACGGCGCCGAGCTGGTGGTCAGCAGCGCACCTCGCCTGATCGCCGATGCCAAGCTCGCCATGCTCGCCTTCGCCGATGGCTGGCCGGGCTTCGCGGTGCCGGCGCCCCAGGTGCTGGCGTCGACCGCCGATGCCGGCGGCACCTACCGCGTCGAGGCCCCGGCTGAATCGCAGGCCGGCCTGTTCGACAGCGTGCTCGGCTCGCTGCTGGGTGGCGTCCTGCGCTGACGGCTCGGCTATCCTTCCGCCGATGCCCGTGATCCTCGAAGCACGCGACCTCGTCAAGCACTACCCGCTCGGCGATCGGTCGATCGAGGCACTGCGCGGCGTTTCGCTCTCGGTGGCTGCTGGCGAGTTCGTGGCGATCATGGGCGCGTCGGGCTCCGGCAAGTCGACGATGCTCCACCTGCTTGGTGCCCTCGACCAGCCGACCAGCGGCGCGGTGGTCATCGACGGCATCGAGGTCAGCGCGCTGGATGACGAGCAGGCGACGCTCACCCGTCGCGCCAAGACCGGCTTCGTCTTCCAGTTCTTCAACCTGATCCCGCTGCTGAGCGTTGCCGAGAACGTGGCGCTGCCGTTCCTGATTGCCGGCGACGGCCTGGCGGCGCATCGGGCGCGCATCGACGAGCTGCTCGAGCTCGTCGGGCTCGCCGACAAGGCCGATCACCGGCCGGACCAGCTTTCCGCCGGCGAGCAGCAGCGGGTCGCACTGGCTCGTGCCCTGGCGACCTCGCCGGCGATCCTGCTGGCCGACGAGCCGACCGGGAACCTCGACTACACGACCGGCACCGAGATCCTCGATCTGCTGTGGGACTCGTCCGATCGGCTGGGCCAGACGATCGTGCTGGTCACCCACGACGCCCGAGCGGCGGCCTATGCCGACCGCGTGCTGGTCGTCCGCGACGGGGTGCTGCGTGATGAGATCGCGCTCGGTCGCCGGCCCGATCACCACGCGCCGGCCCTCATCGACCGGCTCGCCCGCCTGGGGCTGTAGTCGGTCCGGATGCAGCTCTCGGCGCTCGCCTGGCGCACGCTGTCGGCGCGCCCAATGCGCACCGCGCTCACCGCGGCAGGTGTCGCGCTGGGCGTCGCCATCGTGGCCGCCACGCTCATCACCAACGAGGCCGCCGACCAGACCGTGGAGCGCGCGGCGCGCGAGCTCTTCGGCCGAGCCGAGCTGCGCGTCCGCGCCTTCGACGACGCCGGGCTGACGCCGCGCGCGCTTTCGGCCATCTCGACGCTGCCCGGCGTCGACGCGGTGGCGCCGGTTGCCGAACGCCAGGTGACCGCCAGCACAGCGCCCGGGCCAAACGAGCGCGTCTTCAGCCTGACGATCATCGGCGTCGATCCGGCGGCGGAACGCGCGGTGCGCACCTACGACCTGGTCGACGGTGTCTTCCTGTCGCCCGACAACCCGACCGACGTGCTGCTCAACGCGCAATTCGCCGCCGACCATGGCCTCGCCGAAGGCGACGAGCTGCGGCTGAGCGGCCGCGGGTCGGACGTGGCGCCGTTGCGCATCGTCGGGCTGCTCGACGACGTCGGCTTCGGGGCGCTGGCGCAGGGCGAGGTGGCGGTGATGTCGCGCGATGCCCTCGACCGGACGTTCGAGGTTCCGGCGCCGACGCGCTACGTCGACCTCGTCGTGCACCCCGGGGCCGAGCAGCAGGTCCAGCGCGAGCTGGACGCAACGCTCACCGAGCCGTTCGTCGTCGAGACCGTGGCGGACGCCGCGCAGTCGCTCGCCGGCGCGCAGGCGAGCTTCGCGGGCATCGCGTTCCTGTTCGGCCTGGTGGCGCTGGTCGTGGCGGCATTCCTGGTCGGCAATACGCTGGCGCTGACCCTGCGCGAGCAGATGCGCGAGATCGGCCTGCTGCGTGCCGCCGGCACGACCCGCCGGCAGGTGCTCGGCCTCTTCCTGCGGCAGGGGCTGGCCATCGGCCTGCTCGGCTCGCTGGGCGGCATCCTGGCCGGCATCGTGATCGCCGCCACGATGATCGGTTTTCTGCGCACGACGCGATCCGTCCTCATCGATGGGTTCCCGCTCAACCCGCTGTCGCTGCTCCTTGCCTTCGCGATCGGGATCGTGGTCACGCTCCTCGGGACCGCGCTGCCGGCACTGCAGGCGGCCCGGCTGCCGCCGCTGGAGGCACTGCGGCCGGTGAACCGCGCTGCGAGCTCGCTGTCGAGCCGCCTCGGCTGGCTGGTTCTCGTCGACCTGGTCGTCGTCGGCATCGGCCTGGTCCTGTACCCGCTCGATCGTGGTTCGGCCAGCCTGCCCGCCATGCTCCTGGCGCTGGCGATCCTGGTCGGCGGCGCGCTCGCCGCGGCATTCGTCGTCCAGCCGCTGGGCCGGGTCGTCGGCCGGCCGTTCGAGTGGTTCTTCGGCGCCGAGGGGCTGCTCGGCCGGGCGAACCTGGGTCGCGATCGACTGCGCGCCGGGCTGACCGTCGGCACGCTGATGATCGCGCTCGCCGCGGTCGTGGCCCTCGGCTCGTTGAGCGCCAGCGCGGAGGCGACCGCCGAGCGCTGGGTCGCCTCGATCCTGCCCGGCGGCCACGCCGTGCGCCTGGGTCTGCCGGTCGACCAGGAGGCGTTCCAGGCGACCTTCGAGGACACCACCGGCACGTTGCGCGCCGCGCCGATCGCCCAGTTCGGCGCCGTGATCCGCCAGGACGGCGCGCAGCGCGAGGTGAGCGTCGCCGCAATCGATCCCAGCCTCTACCAGGACGGCGGCGCGCTGATCTTCACCGAGGGTCGCCGCAACGAGGCGTTCCAGGCGCTGCGCGACGGGGGAGCGGTCCTCGTTCCCGACGACCTCGCCCGTCGCCAGCACATCAAGCCAGGCGACACGCTGCTGCTTGCGCACCCGGGTGAGCAGGCGCAGCCATTCACCGTTGCGGGCGTGGTGGCCTACAGCCTGCCGGGCCGCAGCTCCGGCGCGGCGCTGCTGATGAGCCTGGCCGATGCCCGCGACGCCTTCGGCGTGACGACCGCTGCCCTGTGGGCCATGGTGCCGCAGCCGGGGATCTCCGAGGCCGCGTTCAGCGACGCCGTCGCCGCGACCGCCAACGAGCTGGCCGGCGAGCCGGTGACGGCGCGGCAGCTCGCCGACGACCTGTCACGCTCGCTGGAGCGGATCATCGGCCTGTTCGACGTGCTGGCCCTCGTGACGGTCGTGGTCGCGGCGCTCGGCATCGTCAACACGCTGAGCGTCGGGGTCGTCGAGCGCGTGCGCGAGATCGCGATCCTGCGCGCGCACGGCATGACGGTCGGCCAGGTGCAGGCCATGGTCGTCGCCGAGGCGGCGATCATGGGCGCCATCGGTGGCCTGCTGGCCGCCGGCATCGGTCTGGGAGTCGCGTGGATCATGGTCGTCGCCGGCGCACCACAGGAGTTCGCGGCGGGGCTGTCGATCGCCTGGCCGGTGCTCGTCAGCGTGGTCCTGCTCGGAACCGCGGTGGCGGCGCTGGCGGGCCTCTATCCTGCTCGTCTGGCCGCCCGTCAGCCGTTGGTCCGCAGCTTCAAGCACTTCGAATGACCGATGCACCACGAGGAGGTTTCCCACCGATGCCCGCCACGTTCCAGGAGGCCCGACCGGGCCGCGTCTTCGTCGGCCGTCTGCCGACCGGGACCGACCTCGTCGAGGAGGTCGAGCGCTTCTGCGCCGAGCAGTCGATCATCGCCGCCTGGGTGAGCGTGGTCGGGGCGGTGACCCAGGCGTCGTACGCCTACTACGAGCAGTCCGAGCAGCGCTACATCGAGCTGTCGAGCGACCGGCACCACGAGATCAGCGGCTTCGTCGGCAACGTCAGCCTGCGTGACGACAAGCCGTTCCTGCACGCCCACGCGACGTTCGCCGAGCACACCGGCGAGGCGATCGGCGGCCACCTGCTGCGCGGCAACCGCGTCTTCGTCGCCGAGGTGCAGATCACCGAGATGACCGACGTGTCGCTCGTCCGAACGCACGACGAGGCGACCGGCCTGGCGCTCTGGTAGCTGCCCTACAGACCGATGCTGCGACGCAGCAGGGGGACGCGCGCGATGATCGCGCAGAGCAGGAACGTGGCGGCGAGCACCGCGGCGAACAGCAGCAGCGCATCGGGCAGGATCTGAGCCGGACGCAGTCCGGCGAGAACGGTGCGCTGCAGGACGAGCTTCACGACGAGGTGGAAGACGAAGACGCCGAGCGTGAGGTCGCCGATGCGTCGCGCCCAGATCGCCCAGCCCGGTGAGGCGAGGAGTGATCGCGGCCCGATGAGCCTTCGCGCCAGCAGGAAGAGGGCAACGCTGGCGATCGCCACCGGGATCCCCTGGTACCCGCCGCTCAGCAGGCCGCCGGCACGCCCGGTCAACGCGCCGGTCGAGACCAGGATCTGGGCGGCCTCGGCGAGGACGAAGGCGCATGCCACCGCGACGGCCAGCGCGCGGGACAGGACGACGTCGCGCAGCGCGAAGCCCAGGACGAAGTAGCCGACGTACGGCAGGAAGAGGGTGAGCATCGGTGGCGCCCAGGGAGTGGACGCGCCGCCGGTCGCGGCCAGCCACCGCACGCTGAGCGTGACGAGCAGCATCCAGGCCATGGCGGCGACACCCAGCCAGGCGCCCTCGCGCCGCGGCCGTGCGGCGATGAATGAGCGCAGCAGCGGAGCGATGACGTACAGCCCGGCGATGATCCAGAAGAAGTACAGGTGCGGTGCGACATCGACGTTGAGCAGGTCGCGGATGACGATCCTGGTCGTCAGGCGCTGGTCGAGCAGGAGCGGGCGCTCGGCGAAATAGACCACGTGCGCGACGATGAGCGGGATCGCCACGCGCTGCAGCCGGCGCCGGTAGAACTCGCCGGGCGTGCGCGGGGGTTCCGGGTCGAGGACCAGCGCGCCGCTGACCATCAGGAACACCGGCACCGCCCACGCGGAGCCCGAGTCGAGGATGTTCGCGATCCACCAGCGGATCGAACCGTGGGCGGCCTGGTTCGTGGCCAGCCCGGCCATGACGTGGATCATCACCACGCCGGCGATCGCCACGATGCGCAGGTACGAGGTGAAGGCCAGGTCCGCCGGTGCGCGGGGCGAGCGGCTGGCATCGGCTGGCATGGCGCGCATGCTGGCACGCCAGGGGTGCCGCGCGGGCTGCCGGGCTGCGCGTCGGCGGCCGTGCTGCAGAGCCGCTACGATAGCGACCGGCCTCGGCGTCCCGCGCCGATGAGCGCCCGTAGCTCAGCGGATCAGAGCAGCTGACTTCGGATCAGCAGGTCGGGGGTTCGAATCCCTCCGGGCGCGCCAGCCTCCCCGACATGTCTCTTGGAAAGGACGCCCAGATGACGGCAATCGGGAGTCGTGTTGCACTTGTGACCGGCGGTGCGAGCGGGATCGGGCGAGCCACCGTACGGCGGCTGGCAGCCGACGGCATCGTAGTCGTCGTCGCCGATATCCAGGACGATGCCGGCAACGAGCTCGTCGCCGGCATCGTCAACGACGGCGGTACGGCTTCCTACATCCGCCTCGATGTGTCGAGCGAGTCGGCGTGGACCGATGCCGTGGCACGGATCATCCGCGATCATGGCTCGCTGGACATCCTCGTGAACAACGCCGGCATCGGTGACACCGATCCGCTGGAGCAGACGACGCTCGAAACCTACGACCGCGTCATCGCCGTCACACAGACGAGCGTGTTCCTCGGGATGAAGGCATCGGCCGATGCGCTCAAGGCGTCGCGAGACGGTGCCGTTGTCAACGTGAGCTCGATCTTCGGGATCGTGGGTGGCTTTGGCGTGTCGCCGGCATACGCGGCTGCCAAAGCCGCGGTCCGCAACCTGACGAAGAACCTTGCGCTGCTGTGGGCTCCCCACGGCGTGCGGGTGAACTCGGTGCATCCAGGCTTCATCGAGACGCCGATCCTCGGCGAGACGGACCGGGCGCAGCTCGTCGCGGTGACCCCGCTTGGGCGCTTGGGCCAGCCAGAAGAGGTTGCCGAAGCGATCGCCTACCTGGTGAGCCCGGCGGCATCGTTCATCACCGGCGCCGAGCTCTATGTCGACGGGGGCTATCTCGCTCGCTAGCGGCGCTGTCGGTCGGGCAGGTGGTAAGGGACGTCCGCCACGATCGTGTTGCGCCGGAAGAAGAGGCGCAGCTTGAGCCGCAGCGCGGTCTGGTTGTGCAGCAGGTTCTCCCACCAGTGGCGCGGCACGACCTCCGACAGCACGACCAGGATCGGTCGTGACGGATCCTGGCGATCGAGCGCATCCATGTAGGCCAGCAGTGGACCGATCAGCGCCCGGAACGGCGACTCGAGGATCACCAGCCGGGTGCTGCCGGACCACTCGGGCCAGCGACGGCGCAGCTCGGCGATCTCCTCGGCATCGTTGGTGACGTGGACCGCCACCGCATCGGTCGAGATGGAGTTGGCGAAGGCGATCGCCTGGCGAGCGGGGGCATCCAATCGGGCGAGCGGCACGATGACCGTCGGGGTGACGGCGACCTCCGCCTCGGGCGTGATGCGTTCCACGGCGGTCGCCCGCTCCACGCCGCGGTAGTGGCGGCGGATGCTGGTCAGGAGCAGCATCAGCAGCGGCACCAGCACGATGACCACCCAGGCGCCCGAGGTGAAGTTGCTGCCGCCGACCACGAGGGCCACGACCGCGGTCGTGGCTGCGCCCAGGCCGTTGATCGCCATGCCGCGCTGCCAGCCGGGCTCGTGGCGTCGCATCCAGCGCGTGAACATGCCGGCCTGCGACAGGGTGAACGCCAGGAACACGCCGAGGGTATAGAGCGGGATCAGCTTCGAGACGCTGGCGCCGAAGAGGAGGAGCAGCAGGACGGCCATGCCGGACAGCGCGACGATCCCGGTGGTGAACGCCAGCCGTTCGCCCCGGAATGCGAACTGGCGCGGCATGAAGCCGTCGCGCGCCAGGAAGTAGGAGAGGCGCGGGAAGTCGGCGAAGCTGGTGTTTGCCGCCAGGGCCAGGATGAGGGCGGTCGCCAGCTGGGCGATGACCAGGATCGGTCCGCTGCCGGCGATGCTTCGCACCAGCTGGCTCAGCACGGTCTGGCCTTCGGTCGGGTCGGGCACGATGCCGATCGTCGTCACCAGGAAGGCGATGCCGACGAACAGGATGGCGAAGATCGTCGCCGCCCAGGTGAGCGTCGTGCGCGCGTTCTTCCACTCCGGCGGCTTGAACGCCGGCACCCCGTCCGAGATCGCCTCGACGCCGGTGAGCGCGACGGCGCCCTGGCTGAACGCTCGCAGGATCAGGAACAGCCCGAGGGCGGTGCCGCCCTGCTCGAGCTGCTCGCGCCAGCCGGCCGGCGCCGTATAGGCGGGCACGTTGCCGGTGACGGTCAGCATCACGCCCCAGGCGATGATGCCGAGCATGATGATCACGTACAGGTAGGTCGGCGCCATGAACAGCGAGCCGGACTCCCGGATGCCGCGCAGGTTGCCGATCATCAGCAGCACGACGAAGCCGACCGCGATCGGCACGCGGTAGTCGAGCTCGCCGGGGTTGTAGAGCTGCGGGAAGATCGAGGTCAGCGCGGCCACGCCGGCCGAGATCGAGACCGCGACCGTCACGACGTAGCCGATGAGCAACGCCGAGGCGGCCAGCACGCCCATCCGATCGCCCAGGTTGTCGCTGGCCACGATGTAGCTGCTGGCGCCATGCGGATACGCCTTGATCGTCTGCCGGTATGACGCGGTGACGATCGCGAGCATCACCACGATCACCGCCGCGATCGGCAGGGTCAGGCTCAGCGCGCCGACGCTGGCAAAAGCCAGCACGCGCATGATCTCCTCGGGGCCGTACGCGCTCGAGCTGATGTTGTCGGAGCTGAAGATGGCCAGCGCCTTCAGCTTGCTCAGGCGTTCGTGCGCCTCACGCCCGGAGCTGATCGGTCGGCCGATGAGGAACGTGCGCAGCTTGCGCAGCCGTTTCGTCCAGCCCTTGCGCTGCAGGACCGTTCGCTCGGAGGCGACGAGCTGCCCCTCCTCGCCGCGCTCGAACTCCTCTTCGAACGGCCGGACGATGCGGACGTAGGTGTCGCCGGGGCGCTTGCCGCGCTTCTTCTCGCGAACTTCGAGGAGTGGATCGACGCTGGGTCGATCGTCATCGCCCGGGCGGGCGGGGCGTTTCGTCATTGGCCACGTATTACAGCACCCCGCGGGCCGAAGCGCGGCGGCCCGGCCGCAACCGCCCGTTGGGAATCAGTGCTGGCCGAGCGCGCCGCGCACCCGCATGCGGTGCTCGGTCCAGCCGAAGGCGCGCAGCCCGCCCCACAGCGTGACGCCGGCAAAGACCACCAGCGCGACCCATTCGATCCAGAGCGGGACGAGCGGCCGCGAGCCGATGGCGTGCACCCGCAGCAGGTCGAGCGCATAGGTGCTGGGCAGCAGGTACGCGACCCAGCGCACGAAGAGCGGCAGCACCAGCACCGGGAACATCACGCCCGACGCCATCGAGAACAGGAAGCTGGTGGCGTCGACGAAGAAGTTCGGCTCGCGGATGAGCAGCACCGCCGCCGCGACCAGGTAGCCGATGCCCAGCACGCTGAAGCCGACGAGCGCGAGCGCCGGGATCGCGAGCACGACGCCCGGTGAGATCGACGCGCCGAACACGAGGATGCCGAGGACCAGCAGGATCAGGCTGGCCGATGCCGAGATGGCGAGTCCCGAGATCGCCCGCCCCAGCACGAACGTCCGCGGTGAGGTCGGCGTCAACCAGGCCGGCTCGAGCGTGCCGGCGTCCATCTCGCGCTTGAAGCTGAAGGCGATCTCCCAGAAGGCGGTCGACACCAGCCCGCCGACCAGCATCCCCAGGAACAGGAATCCGACGAGGTCGTTCGTGCCGGCCGATGCCTCGAGGCCGATGGCGCGGCCGCCGACCAGGAACGTCGCGCCGAGCAGCAGGCTGGGCAGGAGGAACTGGTAGAGCGGCTGGAGCACCTCGTTGACAGCGTTCATCGGGTAGCGCAGCGCGACCCGCAGCTCCTTGCGGGCGATGGCCCATGCGGCACGGAGCTCGGCGCCGCTGTCCACGCGCGTTCCGCTCGGCATCAGTACTGCGCCAGGCTGCCGCCACGCCGGGCGTGACGCTCGGTGCGGCGGAAGACGATGATCGCCGCTGCCGAGATGCAGATGCCGAGGGCGAGCAGGATCGCGAGGTCGGCGACCTGCCCGACGATGCTGGTGCTGCCGAGCAGCGCGGTTCGCAGATCGCCGATGAGGTACGTCGGCGGCAGGGTCAGGGCGACACGGTGCGCCCAGTCGGGGAGGATCACGATCGGGAAGCTCATCCCGCAGAACACGGTGAACACGCCGCGGACGCCCTGCACCATGGCGTGCACCTCCCCGAAGCGCAGCACCACGGCGGCGAAGAGCGCCCCAAGCCCGTACAGCGCCGGCACGGCGACGAGGATGACGCCGGCGGCGCGCACTGCCTCGAGCGGCGAGATCGAGACGCCGAAGAAGACGACCAGCACGCCGCCCACGATGCCGAACATCCACAGCGCCCAGATCACCTGGCTGACCAGCGGGCCGAACAGGATCACCAGCCGGGAGACGGGCGTCAGGAACAGCGCCTCGAGCGACCCGCGGATCTGCTCAGTGCGCAGCGCCGTGCCAGGCCCCCACAGGATCATGCTGATCCACATGTACGCGGCCCAGCCGAGGAACAGGAAGCCGGCGATCTCGGTCGTGCCGGTGCGGGCCGCGAAGGCGTCGAGCGCCGCGGGGCTGTCGCCGGCGAAGCCACGAGCCTGGAGCACGTAGGCCAGCGGCAGCACGATCGGCCAGAACAGGAAGCCGAGGAACATCGACGGGTAGCGGCGCAGCAGGCGCCACTCCTTCATGCCGGCAGCGCCGAAGGCGCGCAGATCGGCAGAGATCGCAAGCGCGGTCATTCGCGGAGCGCCCGGCCGGTCAGCGAGATGAAGACATCCTCGAGGGTGACCAGCTCGCCGTTGCGGGCGATGCTGCGCTTCAGGCGCGACGGGGTGTCGAGCGCCACGATGCGGCCGTGGTCCACGATTGCGATCCGGTCGCAGAGCTGGTCGGCCTCCTCCATGTAGTGGGTGGTGAGGAGGACCGTGCGGCCCTGCGCCCGCAGCTCCTGCACGCGCTCGCGCAGGTCGCGGCTCGACTGCGGGTCGAGGCCGACGGTCGGCTCGTCGAGGAGCAGCAGCTCGGGGTCGGGGAGCAGCGCGCGCGCCAGGACCAGCCGTTGCCGCATGCCGGTCGAGTAACGCTCGACGTAATCGTCGGCTCGGTCGGTGAGGTTGACCTGCTCGAGCGCCCGGTCGATCCGTGATCGGGTCTCCGACGGTGGCACGTGGTAGAGCGCGGCGAAGTACTCCAGGTTCTCGCGGGCGGTCAGCTTCCAGTACACGCTGCGACCGTCGGACAGCACGGCGCCCATCCGCCGTCGGACCTCGCGCGCCTCGCGGATGACGTCGCGGCCGAGGACCATGGCGCTGCCGGCGGTCGGCTCCAGCAGCGTGGCCAGCATGCGCATCGTCGTCGTCTTGCCGGCGCCGTTCGGGCCGAGCAGGCCGAAGATCTCCCCACGCTCGACGCGCAGGTCGATGCCGTCCACCGCTCGAAACTGCTCGCGCAGGTCCGGCTCTCGGCGCAGCCGCTGCCAGATCGTGCGGCGGCCCTTCTCGAACTCCTTGACGAGGCCGCGCGCATCGATGGCCGGCGTGCTCATGGTCATCTCACTCGACGCTGATGAGCACGCCGTCGCCGTCGGGCTCCTCGACGTCGATGATCGGACCGATGCTGCCGCTGTCGATGGCAGCCTTGATGCGCTCCGCCTGCTGGCCGGAGAGCCCGGGAACCATCTGCATCGCCATACCGGCGAACGGCAGCGGAATCCGGACGTTGACCACCTGGCGGCCCCGCTCGGTGACCCTGATGCGCAGGTGGTGCCGCCCGAGCTTCTGCGCCTCGGCGGCCGTTGCCTCGGCCTTGGGGACGGTGACGTTCAGCGCCTCGATGATGGGCGCCGCCTCGTCCGGCGTCAGGTGGCCTTCGGCCACCAGCCGCAGGACGGTCTCCACGTCACTCACTGCGGTTGCCTCCCAGCCGTCGGGCGGCCTCCTCGACGTCGATCTCACCGCGCTCCACGGCGCGGAGGATCTCCATCTCGTCGCTCGCGGCGGGCGCGTCGCCTTCTGACGGCTCCGCGGCGCTGAGGCGGCGGGGCGCGCTGATCGAAAGGTCGCCAGACATCGAGCCGAAGCGGATCCGTGCCGAACCGTCGCCGACGATGACGCGTCGCTGATCGGAGCGCCCCTCGAGCCGATGCGGCAGGCGACTCGAGATGTCGGTCGACAGGCCGCGAACCTCGAATGTCGCGCCACCGATCAGGCCGATCGAGGCGTCGCCACTGACGGTGTCGATGCGGTGCTCGGCAGCGCCCTCGAACGCTCCCTCGAGCTCGACATCGCCGCTCACCGAGTTGACCCGCACCGCGGTGAGGTGCGGCGCCACGACCGACAGGTCGCCGGAGACGGCGTTGGCATGCAGGGCGAGCGCATCGGTGGCGCGAATGGTGAGGTCGCCGGAGGTGTCGTCGATGCGGATCGACCCGCCCGCCTCGCGCAACAGCACGTCGCCGGAGACGGTCCGGTAGCGCTGCGAGCCGAGCAGGCCCTCGGCCTGGACATCCGCGCTGACGCCCTCGAACTGGAGCTCACAGCCGTGCGGCACCTCGACATCCAGCTCCAGGTCGACGTGTCCACGGCCCAGCAGACGGCCGAGGGTGTGGCCGACCGAGCGCGTCAGGGTACGCGGCTCCTCGACCTCCAGGAACCCGTCCCCGGCGTTCACGCGCATCTGGACCTCGGCGTAGATGCGATCGGCATCGGTCTCCGAGGGAGCCCCGATCTCGAATGTCGCACGCACGCGCGCCGTGTCGCCATCGATGGCGCGGACGCGCGTGTCGGAGCTCGTCACCCGGATGCTGACGCGGCCGCCGGCACCGACCTGCTGCTCGATCGTCTGCGTCCGCCCGAAGGTTGCCATCTACGCGCCGCCGCTCATGCCGCGCAGTGCCTCAGCGGCGTCCTCGGCAGAGATCTCGTGGCGCGCCAGGCGCTCGAGGATCGCGCGCCGGTCGACCGGCTGCGGCTGCGTGGGCTGATCGTCCTCGACGGCCGTCGCCACCGCGGTGGTGTCCGCAGCCGCGTCACCCTCCGCGAGGCCGAGCGCCCGCACCAGCATCTCGACGCGGCCCCGGACGGTTGGGTAGGAGATCCCGAGCTCGCGCTCCATCTCCTTGAGGTTGCCACGCGAGCGCAGGAAGCTTTCGAGGATGGTCATCTGCTCCTTGCTGAGACGGCCGAACCGCCCGACGCTGAAGTCGCCTTCGATGGAGGTGCCGCAGCTGCGGCAGTGCAGCCGGGTGATCGACAGCTCGTTCTCGCAGACCGGGCAGACGGCGATGACGTCGCGCGGCATCTAGCGCCGACCCCGCTCGCGTGCGTCGTGGCGGAACGGCAGTCGGAAGATCCGCGATCCCCGTGAGCGGGGCTGCCCCAGGCTGCGGCGGCGATCGGCGTCGCGGAGCTGGTCCTCGTTGGCCAGCTGCGCAAAATGGAGGTGATAGTCCAACATCTTCATCTCTTCCTCGCGTTTTCCCAACGTTCGTTGCCTGATTGGCCGATGCGCGGACTCTAACCGTTGGTCACGCGGATGTCAAGCCCCATTTCGCATTTCGTAAGCGAACTTGCCAAATGTTGGGTTCGTCGTGCCGAGTGAAGGCCCAGCACACGCCGTTGATAAGGGTGCGACGTGCGCAGATGGCGCGCACGTACACAGAAGCGTCGGGTACCATCCGGCCCGGACCGATGGAACTGCGCCTCCTACCGTACTCACCCGAGCGAGACGTCTACCGGCTGCTGCAGATCGATCCGCGCTCGACGAGCGACGAGATCATCGCGGCCTGCCGGCGCCTCTCCCGGACTTTCCACCCCGACACCAACCAGTCGCCGCGTGCCAACGAGGAGATGCAGGTGGTCAACGCCGTGCGCGGCCTGCTGACCGATCCGCTGACCCGCGCCGAGTACGACCTGGCCCGGATGCGCTTCCTGGCCTCGCAGACGTATCGGGGCTACCGCTCGGTCCCTGCCCCGGAACGACCGATCGCCGATGTCGCGACCAGCGGCAGCTCCGCCCTCGCGCGCAATGCGCGCGCGGTGTGGCTCGGACTGCTGGCGGCGATCACCGCGCTGGCACCGGCCCGCTGCGGCGGGTGCCGCAGCGTCATCGGTCGAGACGACGCTTTCTGCCTGCTGTGCGGCAGGCAGCTGCTGACCACGAAGGCGCAGAGCTAGCGACCGCGGCGGCGCGCCGGTCAGGCGTGCGTCGGGTTCGGCTTCTCCGGATCGATCCCCAGCTCGCCGATGGCGCGCAGCAGCTCGTCGCGTCCCGCCTCGCCGGTCAGGCACAGCCCGTGGAGCGCCGCGTAGGCGATCTGCTGCGGATTGACCTCGAAGAACGTGCGGAGCGCGTCGCGCGTGTCGCTGCGGCCGTAGCCATCGGTGCCCAGCGGGGTGAACGGCCGGTCCGGACGGTCGAGCCAGCGAGCGACCATGTCGGGCACCGACTTCATGTAGTCGGTGACGGCAACGATCGGTCCGGGCGCCGAGCCGAGTTGCTGGACGACGTATGGCATCCGCGCCTCGGCATCGGGATGGAGCCGGTTCCAGCGTTCCGCCGCCAACGCGTCGTCGCGCAGCTGCTGGAACGACGGCGCGCTCCACACATCGGCCGCGATGTCGAACTTCTCGGCGAGGATCTCCTGCGCGGCGAGCGCCTGGTGGAGGATGGGGCCGGAGCCGACGAGCTGCACGTGACGTGAGCCCTTCTCGGCCGGCTTGTAGCGGTACAGGCCGCGCAGCACGCCCTCCTCGACGCCCTCCGGCTTGGCCGGCATCGGCAGGTTCTCGTTGTAGAGCGTGATGTAGTAGAAGACGTCCTCGCCGTTCTCGCCGTACATCCGCCGGATCCCCTCGCGGACGACGATCGCCAGCTCATAGGCGAACGCCGGATCGTAGGCCAGGATGTTCGGCACGACGCTCATCAGGACGTGGCTGTGCCCGTCGTCGTGCTGCAGTCCCTCACCGGTGAGCGTGGTGCGTCCGGCGGTGGCGCCGAGCATGAATCCGCGCGCCCGCGCGTCGCCCGCAGCCCAGACCAGGTCGCCGATGCGCTGGAAGCCAAACATCGAGTAGTAAATGAAGAAGGGGATCATCGGCTCGCCGTGGACCGAGTAGCTCGTCGCGGCGGCGGTGAAGCTGGCCATCGCGCCGGCCTCGGTGATGCCCTCCTCGAGGATCTGGCCGTCGGTCTTCTCGACGTACGACAGCAGCAGCTCCTTGTCGACCGCGGTGTACTGCTGGCCGAGCGGGTTGTAGATCCCGATCTCCTTGAACAGCGCGTCCATGCCGAATGTCCGCGCCTCGTCGGGAATGATCGGCACGATCCATTTGCCCAGTTCCTTGTCCTTGAGCAGCCAGGTCAGCATGTCCACGAAGGCGATGGTCGTGGAGAACGCCTTGTTGCCGCTGCCCTTGGTGTAGTTCTGCACGAACGTGACGCCGGGCGCCTTCAGCTTCGGACATTCAACCGTGCGATCCGGCAGATAGCCGCCCAGTTCCTTGCGCCGCTTGTGCAGATATTTCAGCTCGCTGGTATCCTCCGGCGGCTTGTAGAAGCCAACCTTGTTGACCGTCTCGTCGGAGACGCTCAGACCGAAACGATTGCGGAACTCGATGAGATACTTGGCCTCAACCTTCTTGGTCTGGTGCGCGACATTCTTGCCCTCGCCGGCATCGCCCATACCGTAGCCTTTGACCGTGTGGGCCAGGATGACAGTCGGCTGGCCGTGATGCTCGGCCGCCGCCTTGAAGGCCGCGTACACCTTGACCGGATCGTGTCCGCCGCGCTTCAGCTTGGTCAGCTGATCGTCGGACAGGTTCTCGACCAGTTTGAGCAACTCCGGATATTTGCCGAAGAAGTGCTGGCGGATGTAGGCGCCGCCCTCGACGGTGTACTTCTGATATTCGCCATCCACGACTTCGCCCATGCGCTGCACCAGCAGGCCGGTCTTGTCGCGCTCCAGCAGGGGGTCCCAGTCGCTGCCCCAGATGACCTTGATGCAGTTCCAGCCGGCGCCGCGGAAGGCCGCTTCCAGTTCCTGAATGATCTTGCCGTTGCCGCGCACCGGGCCATCGAGGCGCTGCAAGTTGCAGTTGATGACCCAGACGAGATTGTCGAGCTTCTCGCGCGAGGCCAGCGTGATCGCGCCCAGCGTCTCCGGCTCATCGCATTCGCCATCGCCCAGAAACGCCCACACTTTCTGGCCGGCTGTCTTCTTCAGGCCGCGATGCTCCAGGTAGCGATTGAAGCGGGCCTGGTAAATGCTCATGATCGGGCCGAGTCCCATCGACACGGTGGGAAACTGCCAGAAGCTCGGCATCAGCCACGGATGCGGATACGACGACAGACCGCCGCCTTCCTGCAATTCGCGACGGAAGTTGAGCAACTGTTTCTCGTTCAACCGTCCTTCGAGGAAGGCGCGCGAGTAGAAGCCCGGCGAAGCGTGGCCCTGGAAATACACCTGGTCCGGGCCGTCTGGGTGTTCTGGTCCCTTGAAAAAGTGATTGAATCCGATTTCGTACAGGGTGGCGGACGAGGCGAAGGTGGCGATGTGGCCGCCGATGCCGTCGGCTTCCTTGTTGGCGTGAACGACCATGGCCATGGCGTTCCAGCGGATCAGGCTCTTGATGCGTCGTTCCAGCTCGCGGTTGCCGGGAAAGAGCGGTTGGCGCGACAGAGGGATGGTGTTGATGTAAGGCGTGTTGGCGGTGAAGGGGATTTCGACGCCGCTGCGAACGGCCTTGTTTTTCAGTTGACTGAGCAGGAATTGCCCGCGCTGTTCGCCGCTGGTCTGCAACACCGCATCGAGAGCATCGAGCCATTCGCGGGTTTCGATCGGATCGGCATCGCGAACGCCGTCGCGAACGTCGGCCTCGGCGTGGCCGTTGGTGAGCGTGCCGTTTTCGCCGTTGCCCTCGTGAACGATGGACTCGGTGTTGCGGCTGCTCCCCTTGGTACTGTCTGCCATTATGCTACTCCCACACGACTCCGTTTGGGCTTCTCGTCCGGTTGTTGTCCTTTCAACTATTCTAGTGGTATTGGTTTTGCCGAATAGGTGAAGTTGCACGCCGGTCGCCGCTGGGAAGCTCATCTCGACTTGCTGCGCGGATTTTTTCGGATTTTCCGCGCTCCTGCCCCCTTGAATCGACTCTAATAA
>DASSTC010000037.1:0-7738 GCA_035708065.1 Candidatus Limnocylindria bacterium
CCCCGGAGAGCTCGTCGAAGATGTCGTTGGTGACGTTGATCGCCAGGTGCGCCAGGCTCGCGCCGATGATGGTCAGCACCGCGGTCAGCCAGTCGAAGGCGCCATGCCGCCCCGCGATGGCCAGGCCGAGGAAGACCGGCATGAACGTGGCGGTCAGGAACGGCAGGCGGGTCGTGCGCAGCGCCAGCCAGCCAAGCGCCAACCTCGGCTTGACGAGCACGCCGCGCTGCTCCGAGAGCTTCGCGAGATAGCGCTTCGACTGCGGGACGGATCGTTCCGAGTACTCGAAGAACGGCATGACCTGCTCGTCCCAGCCCCAGGCGCGCGACGGCTTGAGCCACACGCGCCCGCGGTCCGACGCAGCGGCGCGGCCCCAGACCGAGACGTATCGGCGCTCGTCGTAGCCGACGCCCGGCTGCGGGCGGATGTGGCTGCCGATGACTACCAGCTCGCGGTCGGTCGGGATGGCGGGCATCGGCGCATGGAGCAGGACCGATCCGGCGTCGATGGCGAACGAGGTCGCCACGCTCATCGGATAGCCGGCGTCGTCGACCCAGGAGACGACGACGTGCGGGAAGCTCGCCAGCCGCTCAAGCGCCTCGGGAAGCTTCACGCGGCAACCTCGGCTGGCGCATCGGTCACGGTGGGAGCAACCGAGGTGTCGCCGCCGGCCCAGAACAGGCAGCGGCGCGGCGTGATCTCGATCACCGCGCGCTCGAAGAAGAGCGGCAGCGCCACGCGAGCCTTGAGGAAGTCGTCGATCGACGGCTCCTTGGCGCGCCACAGCTCGAGGATCAGCTTCTCCCACTGCCGATGCGGGTCGTCCTCGATGACGCGGGCCTCGCCCTGGATCGTGGCGCGATCGAGCAGGCCCCTGTTGCCGATGGGATCCGACAGCGACACGGCGACGCGCGGATTCGCCTTGATGTGCTCCAGCTTCTTGCTGAACAGCGTGCTCGAGTGCATGAGGATCCGCTCGCCGTCGTAGAGCGGGATGAGGGGGTGGGTGACGGCGCGGCCATCGGGCCGCACGACCGTCAGCTCGCTGACGAGGGCGGTGTTGAGGAGATCTTCGACCGGTCCGGGAAGCCAGGGCATTCGCGCATTCGACTCCGATGCATCGCCGGTTGCGTTACCGGCTACTCAACTCTAGCGCATTCTCCGGGAGCAGCAGGTTGCATACCGGCCTCCATTCGAGGAGGACGCCGCCTACACTCGAGGCGAATGAACGAGCGCGCCACCGACGATCGGGCGGTCGAGGAACGGCGGCCGATGAACGGCCGGCCGGCGCCCATCTGCCTGATCGTCGATGCCGACGGGCGGGTCAGCACGCTCGAGGGCGCGAACCTCGACCGGATCAGCGACCTGCGCAGACGGCCGGACACCCTCGTCTGGCTCGACGTGACCGATCCGCACGACGACGAGATCGGCAAGCTCGAGGACGAGTTCAAGCTTCATCCGCTCGCCATCGAGGATCTGCGCAAGCGGCGCCAGCGACCGAAGGTCGACACGTATCCTGGACAGCACGTCATCGTGACCTACGAGGTCCGCGCTGGGCAGGCCGGCCGTCGATCGTTCGACCTCGGCGAGATCCACCTGTTCGCCACGGCGGACTCGCTGCTGAGCGTCCACTGGGGCTCATCCCCGGCAATTGACGACGTCCGTTCGCGGCTCACGCAGCGCGCCAGCGGTGTCGGCCGCTCGGTCGGCGCGATCCTCTACGGGGTGCTGGACGCCGTCGTCGACGGCTACTTCCCGCTGCTCGACGGGATGTCGGATCGGATCGACCGGCTCGAGGATCGGATCGTCGCCGGGCAGCAGAGCCGAACGACGCTCCGCGACGTGCTGACCATCAAGCGCGAGCTGCTCGACCTCCGCCGCGTCCTCGCCCCGCAGCGCGACATGGCGAACAAGCTGCTGCGTCGCGAAGTCGAGCTGCTCGACGACGAGGCGGCCCCGTACTACCAGGACCTCTACGACCACCTCGTTCGCGTGCTCGATCAGCTCGACCTGTACCGCGACCTGGTCGCCTCGACCCTCGACGCGAACCTCAGCGTGACGAGCAACAACCTCAACGCGGTGATGAAGCGCCTGACCGCGTTCACCGTGGTCATCATGCTGCCGACGCTGGTGGCAAGCATCTACGGCATGAACTTCCACGTCATTCCCGGCCTCGACTCGCCGATCGGCTTCTGGGCGTCGCTCATCGGGATGCTGCTGCTGGCGCTCGCAGCTGGCGCCTATTTCCGCGCGAAGGACTGGTTCTAGCCCGATTCCCGCCGCGCCGAGCCGGTCCGTCCGCTACCGAGCCCGGCTGGACTCACTATGACGTGGCCTGCGGCGGTCAGGCCCGATAACGCATCCAGCAGGGAGCGGTATCGCCTCCGGCACGCCGCCGAGGCGGCTGACGGCTAGTTACGGGGTCGCTCCCGAACCGCTGCTGCCGTTTCTGCTCGCTCGACTCGGAATACGGGTCCTCCGAGGAGCCGCTAGCGAGTCCAAGAGCGTCGACGGCGACCCCTCGCGATCCGCGTCTACCCTGCCCGCGAACGGGGGAGGCGAGCTCACCGCGGCGACGCAACACCCTCTTCGTCCTGCACCGCCACGCCGAGGACCGAGGCCAGGCCTTCCCGGCCCCAATCCATGATCACGTCGTGATTCCAGGTGAAGACCCGGCGCGCGACGGGCGCGAGCGCGTTCATCCACCACGCCGCCGGGCGAACGTGCCAGTCGTAGCGCAGAATCGTGCGGTCGGGCCCATCCGGCGTGAGCGTCCAGCGGCCGATGCCGATCAGCTCGCCGCTCGACTCGCCGACAAGCGAGCGCGGACGGTCGATCTCGGTGACACGCATGTCGAAGACCATCGAGTAGGGCAGTGCGCTGCGGAAGTCGAAGCGGTACGTCGCCCCCAGCCCGCTCTCGTCGCCGCGCTCGAGCAGCTGCGCCGACCGCACGCCGCGCCACCACGAGGGCCAGCGCGCGCTGTCGGCGATCGTATCGAAGACCAGGTCGATGGGCGCCTCGACCCGCCAGCGCGTGACAAAGTCGTACGTCGCCATCTCGCCGAGTGTACGGCATAGAATGTCCGCCTCCATGACGACCGTCGACCGCGGGCGAACCATGCCCGAAACGAACCACGCAGCCGGCTCGGCGATCGAGGCGATCGACCTGGTGCGCACGTACCGCACCCACCTCGGCGTCCTGCGCCGCAGGAAGATCGACGTGCCCGCCGTCAAGGGGGTCAGCTTCGCCGTCGAGCGCGGCGAGCTCTTCGGCCTCCTCGGACCGAACGGCGCCGGCAAGACGACGACGATCAAGATGCTCATCACGCTGCTGCTGCCGACGAGCGGCACGGCTCGGGTGATGGGCCACGACGTCGTGACCGAGACGACCGAGGTGCGACGGCGCATCGGATATGTGTTCGGTGGGGACCGCGGGCTGTATGACCGGGTCAGCGGTCACGACAACCTGAAGTACTTCGCCGAGCTTTACGGCGTCGATCCGCAGCTGCAGGAGCGCCGCATCGCCGAGCTGGTCGAGATGGTCGGCCTGACCGCGCGCATCGACGAGAAGGTCGAGGGCTTCAGCCGCGGCATGCGCCAGCGGCTGCACATCGCGCGCGGACTGCTCCACGACCCGGAGGTCGTGTTTCTGGACGAGCCGTCCATCGGTCTCGACCCGGTCGGCGCCCGAGAGCTGCGCCAGACGGTGAAGGGCCTGGTCGACGCCGGCAAGACGGTGCTGCTGACCACGCACTACATGTTCGAGGCCGATGCGCTGTGCGACCGCATCGCGGTGATCAACGACGGCCGGATCGTGGCGGAGGGCACCGGTGCCGACCTGAAGGCGGCGGTGGCGAATCGGACGATCGTCGAGATCGAGACGTTCGGGGTGCAAGCCGAGGCCGTGAACCGGCTGCGCGACGACCACGACGTCGTCGCGGTGAACACCGAGGAGCGCGACCAGTCGGAGATCCTGCTCATCCAGTCGGACAAGGGTGCGCAGATCACGCAGCGCCTGATGGGCCTCCTGGGCGACACTCGCATCGGCAAGGTGGTGACCCGCGAGCCGACGCTGGAAGACGCCTACATCGATCTCATCGCCCGGACCGGCACGGACGACGAGGCCGCACGCGCCGCATCGGTATCGGTCCAATGAGCGCTATGAGCCCGATGCGAACGCTGCATCTCGTCTGGTCGGTCACCTGGTTCAACACCAAGATGCTGCTGATGAGCGAGTTCTTCGTGCTGACCACGTTCATCACGCCGCTCATCTTCGCGACGCTCGCGTTCTTCCTGTTCCAGCTGGGCGGCGGTGAATCGAAGCAGACCCTGCTCTACGCGGCGCTGGGCAGCGGGATGATGGGCGTCTGGAGCACGACGCTCTTCGGCTGCGGCGGCGCGATCGCCTGGCAGCGCTGGGAGGGCACGCTCGAGCTGCTGGTCAACGCGCCGACGCGCTACGACTTCATCCTCGCCGGGCAGACGATGGGCGCGGTGATCCTGGGCTTTTACGGGATCGTGACCACCGTGCTGTGGGGCATGCTCCTGTTCGGGATGCCGCTCCAGGCGACGTTTCCGCTGCTGCTTCCGTTCTCCCTGTTCGCGGCGGTGCTGTCGCTCGGCGCACTCGGGATGCTGATCGCCACCACGTTCGTGCTGTACCGCCACGCCAACGCGCTCGGCAACCTGCTCGAGTACCCGATCTGGCTGATCGCCGGGCTGCTCGTGCCGCTCGCGACGCTGCCCTTCTGGGTGCGCCCGATCTCCTGGCTGCTGGCGCCCACCTGGGGCATGGAGGCGATCCGTGGCGCGGCCCTCGGCTCGGACATCGCGTCACCGCTGTTCGCGATGCTCATGTGCGTGGTGCTGGCCGTCGTCTACTACGTCGGCTCGCGCATCGCGCTGCGCTATGTGCTCAACAAGGCGCGTCGCGACGCGACGTTGTCGCTGCAGTGACGGCCGCCTCGCTGTCGGCGCAGCCGCTCATTCGGCCGTCGTCGCTGCGGACGGCGTGGCGGGTCTTCTGGCACGGCGGGCTGCTGAGCTACGGGATGCTCTTCAACTGGGCGCGACCGTCGATCTACATTCCCACGCTGATCGGCGGTCCGACGTTCCAGCTCCTCTTCTTTGCCGCGTTGGGGTCGTACGCGTCGGGTCGATCGCCGGCCTATTTCGCGATCGGCAACGCGGTGCAGGTCTCGGCGCTGGCCGGTGTGTTCGGCATGACCATGGCGATCGCCAACGAGCGCTGGTTCGGCACGCTCCCGGCGATCCTGGCCACGCCGGCCAACCGCGTGGCGCTGTTCGCCGGCCGGTTCCTGCCGTTCCTGGCGAACGCACTGTTCGTATCGGTCTATGCCTTCGTCGTCGGCGTCGTGTTCCTGGGCGTGCGCATCCGGTTGGACTCGCTTGGCGTGGTGGCGCTGGCGCTGATCGTGACGGTCTTCTCGTGCACGGCCATCGGTGCGCTGCAGGGCTCGATCTCGCTGCGACTGCGCGACGGGCTGTTCGGCGCCAACCTGCTGATGATGGCGTTCCTCATCTTCTGTGGCGTCAACATCCCGGTCTCCGAGCTCCCCGGCTGGATGCAGGTGATCAGCCAGATCCTGCCATTCACCCACGGGCTGGAGGCGGTACGCCAGGCGGCCGATGGCGCGGGCCTGTCGCAGGTCGGTGGCCTGATCGCGATCGAGCTGGGGATCGGCGTGGCCTACGCCGTCGCGGCGTTCTTCCTGTTCAGCTTCCTCGAGCGCAGCTCACGCGCGAACGCGACGCTCGACGTTCGGTAGGGCCTGTGTGGGGGCCTGCCGTCCGTTCCCACCAGGCGGGCGTATCGGCCAGGCAGCCAGGCAGCTTGTGCTCCCGTTGGCCGCGCGTCCCAGCCAGCGGGCAGCACGGCCAACGGGAAGGCTGAACCGGCCGCGCCGCGGCGGCTTTGCCTCGCTCGATGGCCGATACGCCCGCTCAGCGGGAACGCTGCGGGGGTCGCTTTGTTTCTGTGGGGACTCGAATGCACGGCACCGCGACGCTCTGATGCATTTCAGCCCCTGGGGAATAACCCAGGGACGCCGCAGCGCCGCATCGCCGCAGCGGTGCCACATCCTCAGCGAATGAAGTATCGCCCGGTGGTGGCCAGCGCCCAGACGACGAAGCCGTTGGCCAGCAGCAGGATCAGGCCGAAGATCGGTGAGCCCTGCGGCGATGCGTTCCCGCTCGGAACGAGCGCCAGCAGGCCGAACAGCGCGCCGATGACGCACAGCACGATCCCCAGGATCCGCGCCCAGCTGCGCGCCGAGAACAGGTTGATGCCGCTGACCACCTGCAGCACGCCGAACACGATGATCACGCCGCCGAAGATCGCAACGACGCCGCCGATCGCCCCGGTGGCGTTCTCGCCGAACTGCTCCATCCCGGGGATCTGCATCCCACTGGTGAAGATCGAGGCTGCGAGCAGCGCAAACAGGCCGAGGATCGCGGTCAGCACGCCGAGCACCAGCAGCACGATCGCCGCGCCGGTCACCATTCCCGGCCGCGTCGGCGGCCCGGCAGCCGCCCACTGGTAGCCGGGCGGTGGCGAACCGGGCGGCGGATAGCCGGTGGACTGCGGCATCGGCGGTGGGGCCGTCGGCTCGGGATACGACGTGTCCTCGGGCGGGGTGCCTGGAGGGGGCGC
Organism: Candidatus Limnocylindria bacterium; assembly: GCA_035708065.1. Taxonomy (GTDB): domain Bacteria; phylum Chloroflexota; class Limnocylindria; order QHBO01; family QHBO01; genus JAICUY01. Next base: position 6,676 of record DASSTC010000037.1, read on the forward strand.
GGACTGCGTCATGCGGAAAACCTCCGGTTCGGACCGATGGCATCGGCCTGACACGAAGTCTACGGTGCCGCTCAAGGTCAGGTGCGCGTGAGCACCCTTCGGTACGGATTTCGCCTTTTTGCGGGGCATCCGCTCGGTAAGGTAGGGGCGCCCAACCGGCCGCTTCGCGGTCGCTCGCCCATTCGAGGAGCTTTCGACAGACCGATGCCAACGCTTGCTGCTCCGTTCCGCCGCCTGTTCACCGCGCTCGTCAGCCTGAGCCTGGTGATGAGCGTGGCGCCGACCTCGCTCGTCCGCGCCGCGGAGCCCAGCGAGCTGTTCTTCTCGGAGTACGTCGAGGGATCGAGCAACAACAAGGCGCTCGAGATCTACAACCCGAACGACTTCGCCGTGGATCTCGGCGGCTACTCGGTGCAGATGTACTTCAACGGCGGGGCCTCGGCAGGGCTGACCATCCCGATCAGTGGTGAGACGATCGCCGCCCGCGATGTCTACGTGCTCGCGCAGTCGTCAGCCGACGCGGCGATCCTGGCGGTCGCGGACCAGACGAACGGCTCCGGCTGGTTCAACGGCGACGACGCGGTCACGCTCGTCCACAGCGGCAGCGTGATCGACAGCATCGGCCAGATCGGAAACGACCCGGGCTCGCAGTGGGGCACCGGCGACGCCAGCACCGCCGACAACACGCTGCGGCGCAAGGCGAGCGTCCTGGGCGGCGACACGAATGCGACCGATGCCTTCGACCCGAGCCTCGAGTGGGACGGCTACCCGGTCGACACCTTCGGCGGGCTTGGCTCGCACCAGACGGCGACCGGCGGCAACCAGCCGGTCGCGATCACCTGCGGCGCATCGGTCCAGGCGCTCGAGGGCGTCGAGGAGAGCGCGACGGTCACCGCATCCGATCCGGACGGCGTCGTGACCGACATCGCAATTGACTCGGTGACCCCAACCGACCCGGGCACGATCTCGGTGACCTCGTTCACCGCGGCCAGCGCTGACGGCGGCGAGGCAAGCGCGACAGTGACCGTCGGCTCCGGCACGCCGGCCGGCAGCTACGCGGTCA
>DASSTC010000038.1:0-56594 GCA_035708065.1 Candidatus Limnocylindria bacterium
GTGCTGCTGCTCGTCGTCGGCCTGCTGCTCTATTTCAACATGACGCTCGGCGACGTCATCGCGGCCTACCTGGAGCGGCGCGAGGACCGGCTCGAGCTGGCGGAGGCCGAAGCGCGGCGCGGAACCGCCGGGCGCCGCGACCGGATCGTCGAGCGCGACGAGCCGCTCCCGGCGGCCGAGGCGAAGCCGGGCCTGCTGCAGCGGGTGCGCGGCGCGTTCGGCGGCGAGCAGGACGAGCCGCCGGTCATCGTCCGCCGCCAGCGCCCCGAGATGACGACGAACGGCCGCCGGCCGGCCGTCGCGGCGCAGCCGGTGCGCGAGGCATCGGTCACGCCGACCGCACCCGAAGCCGCGGACGGGATGCATGCCGCCGACGCCCTCGCGCCCGAGGAGGACGCATTCCTTGCCGAGGCCGCGGACGGCCAGCCGGAGGCGAACGACGCCGCGCTCGAGGCGACGCAGCGCACCTGGGAGCTGCCGCGGCTCGAGCTGCTGGCCGATGCGCCCGAGTCGAGCGCCGCCCAGATGGATCTCACCGCCAAGGGCCAGCGCATCCGCGAGACGTTGGCCAACTTCAAGATCGGGGTGAAGGTCGCGCGCATCCAGGAGGGACCGGTCGTCACCCAATACGCGCTCGACGTCGAGCCGGGGATCAAGCTGAGCCGGATCGAGGGACTGGCCGACAACCTGGCGCTGGCCCTGGCGGCGCGCTCCATCCGCATCCAGGCGCCGATCCCGGGCGAGCCGTACGTCGGCATCGAGATCCCCAACAACGCCTTCGACCTGGTGACGCTCAAGGAGGTCCTGGCGAGCAAGAACTTCGCCGATGCCAGCGGGCGCTCGAAGCTCGCCTTTGCGCTGGGCCAGGACGTCGCCGGGCAGCCGTTCAGCGCGGACCTGTCGAAGATGCCGCACGTGCTCATCGCCGGGGCGACCGGATCGGGCAAGAGCGTGTGCGTCAACGCCATCATCTGCTCGCTGCTGATGAACGCCTCGCCCGCCGAGGTCAAGCTCATCCTGGTCGACCCGAAGCGCGTCGAGCTGGCGCAGTACAAGGGCATCCCGCACCTGTACACCGAGGTGATCGTCGAGCCCGACAAGGCGGTCAACGCCCTGAAGTGGACCGTCGGCACCATGGAGGCGCGCTACCACGAGTTCGCGCAGCGCGGCGTCCGCAACATTGCCGGCTACAACGAGGCGCTGCGTTCCGGCGAGCCTCGGATGCCGTACATCGTCATCGTCATCGATGAGCTGGCCGACTTGATGATGGTCAGCGCCTACGAGGTCGAGGCCACGATCACCCGCATCGCGCAGCTGGCGCGAGCGACCGGGATCCACCTTGTGGTCGCCACCCAGCGGCCGAGCGTGCAGGTCATCACCGGCCTGATCAAGGCAAACATCCCGTCGCGGATCGCCTTCGCCATGACCTCGGGGATCGACTCACGCACGATCCTCGACACGACCGGCGCCGAGGATCTGCTGGGCCGCGGCGACATGCTGTACCAGCCGATCGACGCGCCACGCGCCGTGCGTCTGCAGGGCGTCCTCGTCACCGACCCGGAGATCGAGGACGTGGCGCGTCACTGGAAGGCACAGGGCGGCGCCCAGTACCGCCCGGAGATCACGGCGCCGCGCCGCGACGGCAGGGCCGGCGGCCAGCCGGGCGACGACGACAGCGACGACGACGCCGATGCGCTGCTCGGGCAGGCGATCGACATCGTGCGCCGCTCCGACAAGGCATCGGCGTCGCTGCTGCAGCGTCGGCTGCGGGTCGGCTACGCGCGGGCAGCGCGGATCCTCGACCAGATGGAGGATCGCGGCATCGTCGGGCCGGCGGACGGCAGCCGGTTCCGCGAGGTGCTGGTCACGCCCGACGGCTGGGGCGGCGACGTTGCGCCGGACGAGGACGAGCTGTGACGACGACCGAGCTGCACAAGCTCGGCGAGGTGCTGCGCAGCGCTCGCGAGGCGAAGGGCGTCGACCTGACACGCGTCGAACGCGACACGAAGATCCGGGTGCGCTACCTGTCGGCCCTCGAGACCGGCACGTACCGCGACCTTCCCGGCGCGGTCTACACCAAGGGCTTCCTGCGCAACTACGGCCTGTACCTCGGCCTCGACCCGGAGTACCTCATCGACCTGTATCGGCTCGAGAGCGCCACGCCACAGGCCGATCGTCGGCGGCCGGCGCCGCCCCCTCGACCGATCACCGTGCGCCGCTCGCGCGCCTTCGTGCTGACGCCGGGCGCCGTCGCGGCGGCGCTGCTCACCGTGGCGGTGGTGGCGTTCGTCTATTACCTCGGTCGCGAGCTGATCACCTTCGCGCGAACGCCCGAGCTGCGGGTGACCGATCCCGCCGGCGATGTCGCCGCGTACCACGAGCTGGAGTACACCGTCCGCGGCGTGGCGCCGCCGAACTCCCGGATCACGGTCGACGGCCTCACCGAGAACCCGACCGTCACCGCCGACGCGAATGGCAACTTCAGCGTCGACGTGAAGCTCGTCCCGGGTGCCAACGTCGTCGAGCTGACCGCCAGCGATCCCCTCACCAAGCGCGACAGCGACACCGAGCGTCGCACCATCCAGGTCGTCTCCGCCCAGCCGAGCCGCTCACCGACGCCCCAGCTGTCGCTGGCCGAGCCAGCCGACGGCGAGAGTGTCAGCGGTCCGCTGACACTCTCGGGTTCGACGTCGCCGGGCGCCAGGCCGACGCTGGCGGTCGAGCTGGTCACGGCCGCCAGTCCCGGCTTCCGGGTGACCGACGGGGCAAACCGCACGGTCAAGCTGCCGGCCGTCAAGGCGCCGGAGGCCGTGGCGATCGCGGTGAAGGACGACGGCAGCTTCTCGCACCGCCTGGCGCTGCCGCCGGGCACGTGGCGGCTCAGCATCGTCCCCGACGGCGGGGCGCCGGTCAGCCGGACCGTCACCGTCCAGGCGCCGAAGGGCCTCAGCGGTCAGCTCAGCATCGTGGACGGCGACTCGTACCTCGAGGTTGTGCAGGACGGATCGCCGATGGCCGGCATTTCGGGCGGCATCAGCCAGCCGGGTGACACCATCAAGCTCGCCGCAGACGGGGAGATTCGTATCCGGGCTGGCAACGCGGCTGCGGTAGAGGTGACCATCAACGGCGTTCGCATCGGCAAGATGGGCAAGTCGGGCGCGGTCGTCGAATGGCGAATCGCGACGGATCGGTAGGGGAGCGAGAATACGAGGCCATGGCAGACTCATCGTTCGACGTCGTCAGCGAGTTCGACCAGCAGGAGCTGGTGAATGCGCTCGACCAGGTGCGCCGCGAGATCGGCACGCGCTACGACCTGAAGGACAGCCGCTCGACGCTGGAGCTCGGCAAGGACGGCATCACGCTGCAGACCGCCGACGAGTACCACGCCACCGCAATCAAGGACCTGCTGCAGTCGAAGGCCGTGCGTCGTGGGCTCTCGCTGAAGATCTTTGACTGGGGCAAGGTCGAGCCGGCGGGGGGCAGCACCGTGCGCCAGCACATCGGTCTCAAGCGGGGGCTGACCTCCGAGCAGGCCAAGGAGCTGTCGAAGAAGATCCGCGACGAGTTCCCCAAGGTCAAGCCGGCGATCCAGGGCGATTCGGTGCGGGTCAGCGCCAAGAGCAAGGACGATCTGCAGGCCGTCATCACCTTCCTGCGCGGCCTCGACTACGCGGTCGAGCTGCAGTACCAGAACTACCGCTAAACCGATGCAGACCGACAGTGCACCCACCGACGACATCCTGGAAGCGGCGGCGAGCCGCCTCGGCGACGCACTGCGCACGCACGGCTGGCGGATGGCGACCGCCGAGTCGTGCACGGGTGGGCTGATCGGACACGCCATCACGGCGATTCCCGGCTCGAGCGACTATTACGTCGGCGGCGTGATCTGCTACTGGAATCGTGCCAAGGAGGTTGAGCTCGGGGTGCCGCCAGAGCTGATCGCGGAGCATGGCGCCGTGTCGCCGGAGGTTGCCGCCGCGCTGGCCGACGGCGCGCGGCGCCGTTTCGACGTCGACTTCGCCGTGGCCGTCACCGGCATCGCCGGCCCGGAGGGCGGAACGTCGGGCAAGCCGGTCGGCCTCGCGTACCTCGCCGTCGCGCATCGCGGCCACCCGCCGGTCGTCGAGCGCGAACTGTGGCCGTTCGACCGCGACGGGAACAAGCGCGCATCGGCACTGCGCGCGCTCCAGCTGCTCACCGTCGAGGCGACGTCCGCGCACTGATGCCGACCGATCCGCCCTCGGACGCCGACCTGCGCGACGCCGTCCGGCGCCTGGCGCCGCTGCTCAGGGCCGGTGATGAGCAGCTGGCCGTCGCGGAATCGTGCACCGGCGGGTTCATCGGGCATCTCGTCAGCGACATTCCGGAGGCGAGCGATCATTTCCTGGGCGGAATCATCTCGTACAGCAACGCGGTCAAGGAGCGGCTGCTGCGCGTGCCGCATGCGCTCATCGACAAGCCGGGCCCCGTCTCCGAGGAGGTCGCCACGGCCATGCTCGAGGGGGTGTTCGAGCGCTTTCCGTCGGCAAGCATCGCGCTGGCGGTCACCTGCCTCGCCGGACCGCAGGGCAGCGACGACGGCAAGCCGGTCGGGCTGACCTACGTGGGCATGGCCCACCGCGACGAGTCCCCGCACATCCGCAGCTACGTCTTCGAGCATGACCGCGACGGGAACAAGCGCGCGGCCGCGCTCGCGGCGCTCGAGCTCGCTGCGCAGCACGCCGGCGGCGGGGGCTGATCCAGGCAGTGGTCCGCCCGGGCGAGCGCATCCACGTCATCGGGATCGCGGGGTCGGGTGCCGCTGGTACCGCGCTGCTGTGCGCCGACGCCGGCGCGGTGATCGACGGCTGCGATGCCGACGCCCCCTCGCCGTACACCCCGCCGCTCGACGGCGCCGGCATCCGCTGGATCGCCGGCCATGATGCCTCCCACCTCGAGGGCGTCGAGCGGGTGGCCATCACCCCGGCGCTGCGCTCGCATCCCGACCTGCCGGAGCTCATCGCCGCGCACGAGGCGGGCCTGCCGGTCCTCCCGTGGCAGGCGCTGCTCGGCGAGCTGATGGCCGATCCGGCGCGCGTCGGCCTGGCGGTGGCCGGGACGCACGGCAAGTCGACGACGACGGCGCTGCTCGGACACCTGCTTGCTGGCGCCGGGATGGATCCGACCGTCGAGGTCGGCGCCTTCATCGCGGAGTGGGGCGCCACGGTGCGGCGGGGGAGCGGAGCGCCGTTCCTGGTCGAGGCGGACGAGTTCGGCGATAACTTCCTGCACTACCATCCCGCGGCGACCGTCCTGACCAACGTCGAGATGGACCATCCCGACTTCTTCGCCGATCGTGCCGCGGTCCTCGACAGCTTCGAGCGATTCGTGCGCGGCATGCGTCCCGACGAGCGGCTCGGCGGCCGGCTGCTCCTCGCCGCGGCAGGCGATCCGGGCCTCGACGAGCTGCTGACCAGGCTCGGCGACTGGGACGGCGTGGTCCAGCGCTACGGTGTGGGCGAGCTGGCCGCGCGCGACGTCGTCTACGGCGCGGAGGGCACCAGCTTCACGCTGATCGGCCGCCGCTTCGAGATGTCCCTGGCCGGTGCGCACAATGTGCTGAATGCCACCGCGGCGCTGCTGCTGGCCCAGCGCCTTGGCGCTCCAGTCGACGACCTGGCAGCGTCGCTGGCGACGTTCGTCGGAGCCGGGCGGCGCATGGAGCTCATCGCCGATACTGCCGGGGTGACGGTCTACGACGACTACGGCCACCACCCGACCGAGGTGCGCGCCGCGCTCGCTGCGGCACGCCAGAAGGTGGGGCAGCGACGGCTGTGGGCCGTCTTCGAGCCGCACATGTACTCGCGCACGGCGCTCTTTCTCGACGAGTTTTCCGAGAGCTTCGCCGATGCCGACGAGGTCGTCATCGCCGACATCTTCGCTTCGCGCGACAACGACACCTCGATCACGTCCGCCGAGGCGCTGGCCGATGCGATCGAGCGTGCCTCGGGCATTCCGGCGATGGCCGGTGGCGACGTCGACGCGACGGCCGACTACGTGGCCGATCACCTGCGCGCCGGCGATGCGGTGCTGGTGATGGGCGCGGGCAAGAGCTACCGGATCGCGCGCTCACTGGCGGGCGCCCTCGAGAGCGGCGTGCTCGACCGCGCGCGAGAGCTGCGGTGATCGGCGCGCGCGCCGCGATCCTCGGCGCAGTCCTGGCCCTCGCCGTGGCGATCGCCGAGCAGGGCGTCGTGCGCCTCGTCTCGGGGTCCGGCGCCAAGGACCAGCCGGCGCTCGTCCTGGTGCTGCTGCTTGCCGCCTTCCTCGGCGTGCTCACCGCGGTGGCGACCCGCATGCTGCGCCTCCCGGGTGCGGCGGCTCCGACCGCGCTGATCCTCGGCTGGACGGTCGTGCCGGCCGTGCTGGCCCTCATCCCGAGCGCAGCAACGAGGCTGTTCGCCGGCGATGCGGCGCTGACTGCCGCCGAGTCGCTGTCGCTGGCGGTGGCCACCATGGCGGCCGCTGTGACGCTCGGCATCCCGGCCGAGCGAGGCTGATGACCGGGCGCCTCGTCCGGCTGGTCGTGGCGAGCGTGCTGGCCGCGTCGCTGCTGCCGGGCTGGAGTGCGCCGGCATCGGCCTATCCGTCGTATGACTCCGGCTACCACACCTATGCCGATATGCGGGCGGACATCGACGCCGTGGCCGCCGGACACCCGTCGATCGTGCGGATCTTCAGCATCGGTCGCAGCTATGCGGGCCGCGAGCTGTGGGCCGCCAAGGTCAGCGACAACGTGGCAAGCGACGAGCCCGAGCCGGAGATCCTGCTCGATGGGGGACACCACGCCCGCGAGCACCTCAGCGTCGAGATGACGCTGCGCACGCTGCATCACCTCGCCGAGGGCTACGGCAGAAACACCGCGATCACCCGTCGAGTGAACACGACCGAGACGTGGATCGTCTTCAACCTGAACCCGGACGGCAGCGAGTACGACCAGTCCTCGGGCACGTACCGCAACTGGCGCAAGAACCGACAGCCAACGCCCGGCAGCACGGCGATTGGCACCGACCTCAACCGCAACTACGGCTACGCCTGGGCGTGCTGCGGTGGATCGAGCGGCACGCCGAGCTCGGAGAGGTACCGCGGCCCACGTGCCTGGTCGGCCCCGGAGACGCGGGCGATGCGTGACTTCGTCAACAGCCGGGTGGTCGGCGGACGACAGCAGATCGTGGCGCATCTGACCTTCCACACCTCGGGGCGGCTGGTGCTGTGGCCCTGGGGCCACACCGCGGCGCACGTTCCGATCGCCGACGACGGGGCCGTGCTGGCCAAGCTCGGCGGATCGATGGCCTCGCTGGCCGGCTACACCGGCAAGCAGTCGTACGCGCTGTACGTCACCGATGGGGACGAGATCGACTGGATGTACGGCACGCACCGCATCCTGAGCTTCACCATCGAAATGGCCGATCGGCGCTATCCGCCGGACGAGATGATCCCGACCGAGACGGCCCGCGTGATGCCGGCGGTGGATCATCTGCTGGACCACGCGGTTTGCCCGTACGAGGTGATCGGTCGCGCCGCGCAGCACTGTCCGCCATCCTGGGTGATGCGTCTGGCCGGCAACGACCGCTACGCGACCGCCGTCGCGGTCTCACGCTTACACGCCCCCGGCGTCAAGGTCGCCTACGTCGCCAGCGGGACGACCTTCCCCGATGCGCTCTCCGGCGGCGTCGCCGCCGGCCTCGACGGCGCGCCGCTCCTGCTCGTTCGCCCATCGAGCGTCCCGGCGGTGACGGCGACCGAGCTGACGCGGCTGCGGCCGGGGCGGATCGTCGTCCTGGGCGGCACCGGCGCAATCTCGGACACCGTGCGCGGCGCGCTCGCGTCGTACACCGCCGGGGGCGTCACGCGGCTGAGCGGGGTCGACCGCTACGCCACCGCGGCGGCCATCTCGGCCGTCTCGTTCCCGGCCGGCGCACCGACCGCCTACGTGGCGTCGGGGAGCGGCTTCGCAGACGCCCTGGCCGGCGTGCCCGCCGCGGTGACGAGTGACGCACCGCTGCTGCTGACGCGTGGAGATCGGTTACCGGATGCCACGCGCAGCGAGCTCCTCCGTCTCGCGCCGTCGCACATCGTCGTGCTCGGCGGCCCGGGCGCGGTCTCCGACGCGGTCGTCGGTGCGCTGCGCACGACCGCGACCGCGGCCAGCGTCACGCGGCTCTCCGGGAGTGACCGATACGCGACTGCCGCCGCCATATCGGCCGCGACGTTCGGTGTGGCGGGGTCGGTCTACGTGGCCAGCGGCCTCGACTATCCGGACGCACTGGCTGGCGGGCCGGCGGCCGGAGCGGCCGGCGTCCCGCTGTTGCTGACCAAGCCGATGAGCCTGCCGCGCAGCACCGCCGCCGACCTTAGCCGGCTGCAGCCTGCCACGATCAGCGTTTTGGGGGGAACGGCCGTGGTCTCGCAGGAGGTCGCCGCGTCGGCAGCCATCGCCGCGCGCTGATCCATAGCCTGGAGATCACATAACCGACATTTGCGGAAGTATGCTGTTGAGTAGATGGGCGATGGGGGCTTTCGTCGGATCTGATCAAGCCAAGGTCTGACTACGGCACCGTCCAATGAATGCGGAGGCCACCGTTGATGCCGGGCAGCGGGAGCGACTGCGCCTCGCGCTCGAGCGCGTCACGTTCATCCTGCGTCAGCCGTCGCCAGGCGTCGATGCTCAGCGTCGCCTGCGCGCGCCGCCAGGTGCCCACGATTTCGCCGGCAAGCAACAGCGCGCCGGGCCACACTCGGGTCGGCCACAGAGCCGCGCGCTGCACGGCACCGGGGACGAGCAGCTCGCGATTGGTGCCCTGCAGCAGGAAATACGTGTCGCCGCTGGGCAGCAGCCGGGCCGCAGCCGATAGCCCGAAGCGCTGCGAGAGCAGCTCCAGATCCTCGGCGAGGATCCAGCGCTCGCCGATCGGCGTGCGAACCTCCGCTAAGGACGGGCGCAGCCGCTGGAATGCCGCCTCGCCCGCGAGCGCAGCGATCCCCGCCCACTCAGCGAACGCAGGGGCGGTCGACGGCCCGAACACATGCAGGTAGCGACGGGCAAGCTCGTCCTGCGCGTCGACCGGGTCGACCAGTGGGCGGTCGACGATCCATACCAGCGGCGCGCGGGCTCCCTCCCAGCGAATCAGAATGCGGCCGCTCGGCGCCCCGTAGCGCAAGGCGTTTGGGTTCACCGTCAATCCCTCGCCGGCGGCAGTGTCCGTCAGCCTGCGCCCATCGAGGAATTTCTCGAGCCGGTCGGCCATTCGCTCGGCTTTGTCGCGGGCTCTCGCGTCGGCGCCGATCCGCCCGAGGGTGAAGATGGCCCGATCAGGTTCCGCGACGACGTACGTGCTGTAGCGCGGCCCCCAGAGCTGGACGAGCGGCGCGTCCTCCCACGATCTGCCATGCGCGCCGGCGACGCGCGCGTGGATCGACAGCAGCGCCGCCCTCGGCATGCTGTCCTGCAGACCGGCCCACGCGGCGTGTCGCAGGGCGTCGGCGGAGGCGGGCAGACGCTGTTCGAGCGCCTGCACGTGACGCCGGTACGCCAGGATTTGCCCGCGGCTGACGGTCATCGGCTTCATGACGAAACGAGAGCCTAGCGCGCCGGGTAGGACCAACGTTCGGCCAAGCGACCCCAACGGCGGATGGCGGCGGTTGGACGGCACGCGTAGCGTCCGCGCATGGCCAATTCCCGGCGTCGATTGCGAATCTTCGGTCTTCTCGGCCTTGCCGCCGGCCTGGGCCTTGTGCTGGGCGGGCCGCTGGCGAACGACCTCGCCGAGTTGGTGCGAGGCTACGGCGCGATGCTGACGGCCAGCGCGGCGTACATGCTGGTCGGACTCGTGATGGTCGCCCGACGCTCTACGCATCGCCGCGCCGCAATGGCCTCGAACGTCGGCGTGGAGCTCGCGCAGCGCACCTAGCCTGTCAGCCGCGCAACCGCTGGCGCTGCACCTCGAAGCCGATGACCGCGGCTGCCGCAGCGGTTCCGAGCGACGCCGCGTCCGGGCGGCTGTACGGGATACGCACCACCGCATCGGCCTGATCGAGCACCGAGCGCGCGACGCCGCGCCGCTCGCCGCCAATGAGCACGAACAGCGGTGGCGTCAGCTGCTCCTCGTACAGCGAGACTGCATCCGCACGCTCCGCGGCAACGATCGTGCGGACGCCGGCGCGACCGAGCATCTGCATGGCGTCCAGCGGGTCGGCGACCGCCGACACCGGCAGGAGCTCCGAGGCGCCGGCCGCGGAGCGCGCGATGATCGTGGTCGCGCTGTCCCAGCTGCGCTCGCGGATGACGAGGCCGGAAGCGCCAGCGGCGTACAGCGAGCGCAGCGCAGCGCCGAGGTTGTAGGGATCCTCGACGCCGTCGAGCATCACCACGAACGCGCCGTCGGTCACCAGGGAATCGAGTGCAACGAGCGACCGCTCCCCCACCTCTGCGACCAGGCCGCCGTGGCTGCGTCCGCTGGCCAGGTCGTCGATCTCGGCCCGCGGCAGTCGCTCGACCAACACGCCCTGGCGATCGGCCATGGCCTCGATACGCCGGGTGGCGGCGTCGGCGCGCACCCCCTCCTTGGCGATGAGGATGCGGTGGATCGGTCGGGAGCGGCCGCGCAGCGCGGCCGCGACGGAGACATGTCCTTCGAGCAGGGCGCGAGCAGCCACCCGCCGGCCGCTCAGCGGCGAGCGCCGCGCGCGGAGCGGCCGACCGAGTCGAGCTCGCCGGCGATCGCCGCCGGCAGGTGACCCGAGATCCGTACGCCACGCGGCCCGTATTGCTCGGTCACCTCGCCGCTGTGTCGCGCCCGCGCCACCAGCTCGCCGCGCTCGTAGGGCACCACCGTGTCGACCGCGACCATCTGCGCACGCAGTGCGGCGCCGATCTGCTCGAGGAGCTCGGGGAGGCCGCGGCCGGTCGTGGCACTGACGAACGCCGCGCGCTCCCCGGCCGGCATCGGTACACCGTCGTGCGCGACGTCGAGCAGATCGATCTTGTTGTACACGGTGATCCGCGGCTTGTCGCCGGCGTCGAGCTCGTCGAGGACACGCTGCACCGCCGCCTGCTGGATGATGAAGTCCGGATCGGAGGCGTCGACGACCTCGAGCAGCAGATCGGCCCGCACGACCTCCTCGAGCGTGGCACGGAAGGCGTCGACCAGGTCGTGCGGCAGCTTGTTGATGAAGCCCACGGTATCGGTCATCACCACGTGCTGGCCCGATGGCAGCACGACCTGCCGCGAGGTCGGATCCAGCGTGGCGAAGAGCATGTCGGCGGCGTACACGTTCGAATCGGCCAGGGCGTTGAGCAGCGTGCTCTTGCCCGCGTTGGTGTAGCCCACCAGGGCGACCGTCGGCACCTGCTTGCTCTCGCGCTGGCGGCTGGCGGTGGCACGATGGCGTTTCACCGATTCGAGCTCGCTGCGCACCCTGCGGATCTGCTCGCCGATGAGCCGGCGGTCGGTCTCCAGCTGGCTCTCGCCCGGACCGCCGCGTGTGCCGATCCCGCCGCCGGTGCGCGACAGGTGGGTCCACATGCGGGTCAACCGCGGCAGGTGGTACTCGAGCTGCGCCAGCTTGACCTGCAGGCGGCCCTCCTTGGTCCGGGCGCGCTGCGCGAAGATGTCGATGATCAGTGCTGATCGGTCGAGCACCTTGCAGTTCAGCAGCTGCTCGAGGTTGCGCTGCTGCGCCGCGCTCAGCTCGTCGTCGACGACGAGCACGCTGAACCCGCTCGCCGCCTTCTCGGTGACGAGCTCGGCCGCGCGTCCCTTGCCGAAGTACCAGGCTGGATCGGGCTCGGCGCGACGCTGGAACGCGCTGCCGACCACTTCGGCGCCGGCCGTCTCGGCAAGGGCGGCGAGCTCGGCCAGGCTGCGGCCGATCGGCCAGCCGCCGCGCGGATCGTCGATGCCGATCAGGAAGGCACGCTCTTCGGGCGTGGTGAGGTCGATCATCCGTTCGTTCATGGGTGGACGCTCCATGGTAGCCGATGCACCCGTTGCACCCATCGCAGGTACCTTCGGCCTATCCCCCATCGGTCGCGGGTGTGCGATACCGATGCCATCACCAGCAGCGCACCGGAGGCGTGGGGCATGGACCATCCGGCGAGGGGGTCATTGCGCCTGCGCCTGAGCGGGGCGCTCGTCGTTGCGGCGCTCGTCGGCATCCTCCTCGAACGCGGCGTCGCCGAGGCCCGGCCGGACGCTCCCCTCCTTTCGCTGCTGCTGGGGCTCGCCGCTGTCACGGCCGTCGGCCTGACCGCCTGCGAGGGGCTGCTGCGCGGCCTGCTGCGCTCGAAGGACGACCTGCAGGTCCGCTACGAGACCGCTCTGGCCGATGCGCTCACCGACCCGCTGACCCGTCTCGGCAACCATCGTGCCTTCCAGGAGGAGCTCGACCGGCAGGTCGAGCAGGCGCTCCGCTACGAGACGCCGCTTTCGCTGGTGCTCATCGACCTGGATGACTTCAAGGGCATCAACGATGAGCGCGGCCACGCGGCCGGCGACGCGGTGCTGAGCCGGCTCGGCGAGCTGCTGGTGAGTGTGGTCCGCAAGCCCGACCGCGCGTTCCGCATTGGCGGCGACGAGCTGGCGTTGCTGCTGCCACATGCCGATGCCGATGGCGCGCGGGTCGTTGCGCGCCGGCTGCTCGCCGCGTCGCTCGCACCGAAGCAGCTCGGCGACGAGCTTGCCGATGGGCTGTCCTTCTCGGCCGGCATCTCGTCGGTCCCCGCGCAGGCCATGACCCGCTCCGACCTGTACGCGCAGGCCGATGCCGCCCTGTATGCGGCGAAGCGCGGTGGTCGCACCGCGGTCGAAATTTTCGCCCCCGAGGCGCTCCAGCCGGTCCCGGCCAGCGACCGCTCGGCAGCGGTCAACCAGCTGATCGCGGCACGACAGCTGCTCGGCGTCTACCAGCCGATTGTCGACCTCGCGACACGCGTCGTCCTGGGCTACGAGGGCCTTGTTCGGCCGCTGCCACCGTCGCCGTTCGCCACGCCGCTCGAGCTGTTCGCCGCCGCCGAGGCGAGTGGTCGAACGGTGGCGCTCGACCTGGCCTGTATCGAGCTGCTGGTTGGCGGTGCCCGTGCGCTGCCGGTCGACCAGTTCCTGACCTTCAACCTTTCGCCACGCACGGTGGAGGCACCGGAGTTCGGCGTGGCGATGCTGCTGAACATCGCCGGGCGCCATTCACTCGCTCCCCAGCGCCTGGTGATCGAGCTGACCGAGCACGCCTCGATCAGCGATATGCCGCGCCTGCGCGAGAAGCTCGATGCCTGTCGCCGCGCCGGCATTCGGCTCGCCGCCGACGACCTCGGCGCGGGTAACGCCGGGCTGCGCCTGCTCAGCGAGCTGCCGTTCGACATCCTCAAGGTCGACGTCAACCTCGTCCGGCGCAGCGCGCCGGGCGCCCTCTCATCGGCGATCGTCAGCTCGGTGATCGACCTCGCCGCGCGGACCGGCGCGCTGGTCATCGCCGAGGGCATCGAAGACCAGATCCAGCTCGACCGGCTGACGAGCCTCGGCGCGCATGCGGCCCAGGGCTTCCTGCTCGGTCCCCCCGGACCGCTTCCGGAGCGCAGCGTCCGGCTACCGATCGCGCCGCTGCCGGTCGCGTCCGGACCGATGGCCAGCTGGCGCGAGAGCATCGGCCTGCCGATCGCCGGCGTCGGATCCGCCTAGCAGCAATTCAGCCGGTCAGGTGAGCCAGCGCCGCCTCGACCAGCGCGGGACGGTCGGAGGGCGAGTCGCCGGCGTCGAGCCATTCGATGCGCGCGTCCCGGTCGAACCAGGTCATCTGTCGCCTGGCGTACTGCCGCACGCGACGGCTGGTCGAGGCAACCGCCTCGTCCACGCTCGTCGTCCCGGCGAGCACACCGGCCGCTTCGGCGTAGCCGTGCCCGGACAGCGCTGGCTGACCGGTGTCGTGCCCGGCCGCCAGCAACG
The DNA here is from genome assembly GCA_035708065.1 of Candidatus Limnocylindria bacterium. Taxonomy (GTDB): domain Bacteria; phylum Chloroflexota; class Limnocylindria; order QHBO01; family QHBO01; genus JAICUY01. Next base: position 13,977 of record DASSTC010000038.1, read on the forward strand.
CCCGCGTCTCGTCGAGCAGGCCGCCGCCGAACATCGCCCGGGCGCGGGCTTCGATCCGCCGTGCCAAGACGTCGGCCGGCCGCCGGATGCCGACGATGCGTACCGTCCCGGCGTATGGCTCGGCCTGCGGCATGGCAGGATCTCCCGCCTCGGCGCGCTCGAGCGCGCGCAGCACGCGCCGCGAGTTCCGCAGGTCGATGCGCGCGGCGACCGCCGGGACGAGGAGGCGCAGCCGCTCGGCCAGCGGCGCGAGGCCCGCGGACTCGAGCTCGGCAGCCAGCCGGGCGCGGATCTGCGGCGACCACGCCTGTGCGTCGAAGTCGAAGCCGTCGACCAGCGCCGAGACGTACAGGCCGGTGCCGCCGACGACGAGCGGGAGGTTGCCGCGCCCGGAGATCTGGTCGACGAGCGATCTGGCGCGCGCCACCCAGTCGGCCACGCTGAACGGCTCGTCGGGAGCGGCGACGTCGAGCAGGTGATGCCGGACGGCGGCCCGCTCCGCCGCCGTCGGCTTGGCCGTGCCGACATCCATGCCGCGGTAGACCTGTCGCGAATCGGCCGAGATGATCTCGAGCGGCAACCGCCGGGCGATCGCCAGGGCCAGCGCGCTCTTGCCCGATGCCGTTGGACCGACGATCGCGCCGATCCTCGGTCGGGTCACCCCACCTCGACCAGTCGCTGGACGAGCTCGATCGACCGCGCGCGGCCAGTCCCTCGCTCCGCCTCGATGAGCACCGCGTTGAAGCTCACCGGCCCTTCTGCTACGGCGAAGCGCGTGGGCAGGTGCTTCAGGAAGCGCGGCATGACCGTGTCGACGCTCATGCCGATGATCGAGTCACGTGGCCCGGTCATGCCGATGTCGCTGATGTAGGCGGTTCCCTTCGGCAGGACGCGGGCATCGGCCGTGGGCACGTGGGTGTGCGTGCCGACGACCGCCGAGACGCGACCGTCGAGGTACCACCCCATGGCGTTCTTCTCGGAGGTGATCTCGCAGTGGAAGTCGACCAGGCGCACCGGCGGCAGCTCGAGAGCCGCCTCGTCGAGCAGCCGGTCGACGGCGGTGAACGGCGAGTCGAGCTGGTTCATGAAGACGCGGCCCATGACGTTGATGACCGCCACGTCGCCGCCATCGGGCAGGTGGTGCACCAGCCAGCCGCGGCCGGGGGCGACATCCGGGTAGTTCATCGGCCGCAGGAGGGGCCGATCCGTCTCGAGGTAGTCGTAGATCTCGCGCTTGTCCCAGATGTGGTTGCCGCTGGTCAGCACGTCGACGCCCGAGTCGAGCATCTCCTCGGCGAGGTTCGGGGTGATCCCCATCCCGGCGGCCAGGTTCTCACCGTTGGCCACGATCAGGTCGAGGTGCAGGTCACGGCGCAGCTCCGGCAGCAGGGCATGGACCGCCTGGCGGCCGGGCTTGCCGATGATGTCGCCGATGATCAGGCAGCGGACGAGCTCCGCTCGCTCGGTCACCGGGCGTAGTCGACGGCGCGCGTCTCCCGGATGACGGTCACCTTGATCTGCCCCGGGTACTGCAGCTGCTCCTCGATCTTCTTCACCACGTCCCGGGCGAGTCGCGACGAGGCGAGGTCGTCGATGTCCTCGGGGCGGACGAGGATGCGCACCTCGCGTCCGGCCTGGATCGCGAAGCAGCGCTCGACGCCCGGGAAGCTCATCGCGATCTGCTGCAGGTCGTCGAGCCGCTTGACGTAGTTGTCGAGCGTCTCCCCGCGCGCACCCGGACGCGAGGCGCTGATCGCGTCGGCGATCTGGACCACGGTCGCCTCGATGGTCTCCTGCTCGACCTCCTGGTGGTGCGCCGCGATTGCGTTGCAGACGACCGCGTTCACCCCGTAGCGCTTGGCGATGTCACCGCCGATCAGCGCGTGCGGTCCCTCGACTTCGTGGTCGACCGCCTTGCCGATGTCGTGGAGCAGGCCGCCCTTCTTCGACTCGTTGACGTTCGCGCCGATCTCGGCGGCCAGCACGCCCGCCAGGCGCGCCGTCTCGATGCAGTGGTCGAGCACGTTCTGGCCGTAGCTGGTCCGGTACTTCAGCCGGCCCAGCAGCTTGATCAGCTCCGGATGCAGTCCCGGAACGCCGGCCTCGTAGGCTGCCTGCTCGCCGGCCTGGCGCATCACCACCTCGATCTCGGAGCGGCACTTGGCCACGGTCTCCTCGATGCGCCCGGGGTGGATGCGGCCGTCGCTGATCAGCTTGGTGAGCGCCATCCGCGCCACCTCGCGCCGGACCGGGTCGAAGCCGGAGAGCACCACGGCCTCGGGGGTATCGTCAATGATCAGGTCCACGCCGGTGGCCTGCTCGAGCGCACGGATGTTGCGGCCTTCGCGACCGATGATCCGCCCCTTCATTTCCTCCGAGGGCAGGTGGACGACGCTGACCGTCGCCTCGGAGGTGTGGTCGGCGGCGATGCGCTGCATCACCGTGGTCAGCACCCGCCTCGCCCGCTCCTCGCCTTCTTCGGTGGCGTGGCGCTCGATCTCGCGGACGCGATGCGCCGCCTCGGCCTGTGCCTCGTCGACGATCTGCTGGATGAGCGAATGGCGCGCCTCGGCGACCGACAGGCCGCTCACCCGCTCGAGCTCGCCGAGCTGCCGCTGCTTCATGGCGGCAACTTCGCGGCGCGCTTCGTCGAGCTCTCGCTGCTTCTCCTCGTGAGCCGCCTCGCGGCGCTCGACGGCTTCGACCTTGCGGTCGAGGCTCTCGGAGCGATCGAGCAGGAGCCGCTCCTGGCGCTGCAGGTCGGCGCGCTTGGCGCGCGCCTCTTCCTCGGCGGCGCGCTGCAGCTTGAGCGCCTCGTCCTTCCCCTCGAGAACGATCTCCTTCTGCTTCGCGCGTGCCTCTGCGCTGAGCCGCTCGGCGTACGACTCGGCATGCTTGACGGCATTTCCCGCGACGATCCGTCGCGCGACGTAGCCGATCACCACGCCGACGATGAGTGCGGCAATCGCCGCCACGATGACGACGGTGAGTTCCGGCATGTGGCTCCTCCGGGTCGATGGAGCCCGTATGGGCGATGTGCGCCCGCCGAGCGAGCGCCTCAGGTGAGCTGATTCGCGGTCGAAACGACCTTCGGCCGAGTGTAGCGCAATGTCGCGCGAGCCATCAGTTGGCGGCAGAGCCCTCGGCGAAGACGCGCCCGATGAGCCGCACCATGTCCAGGTCGCGGGGCAGAAAGTCCTGCAGCATGATGCGCTGGACGCCCGCTTCCTCGAGGGCCCGGACGCGGTCCCACGCCTCGTCGGGGGTGCCCATGATCCAGCGGCCGCGACGCTCCTCCAGCCAGGCCCGGGCATCTTGCTGGCCGCCGGTGGTCGCCAGCTGCTCGTGGACGCGGTCCTCGAGCTCGGCGTCGGTCTCGGCGAGCAGCACGCCGACCATCGCCGAGTAGACGAGCTGGTCCGGATCGCGGCCAATGGTCTGGCACGCGGCGCGGACGTTGGCGTAGGCGGCGCGCACGCGATCAGGCGTCGCCGACTGACGGTTGAACTCGTCGCCATACGTCGCCACCAGGCGACTGAGCCGAGGCCCGCCGTCGCCGCCAAGGATGAGATGCGGATGCCGCATCCCGGTCCCCGATCGACGAGGATGGAAGCGCGATCCCTTCACCTGCCAGTGCTCGCCGTCGTAGGTCCAGCCGTCATCCTCGGTCCACAGGCCATGGATGATCGCCAGGCTCTCCTCGAGGCGGTCGAAGCGCTCCTTGAGCGACGGAAACGGGATGCCCAGCTCCGCGTGCTCGCGCTCGTTCCAGCCGGCGCCCATTCCCAGCTCGACCCGACCGCCGCTCATCTCGTCGACCGTGGCAACCATCTTGGCGAAGGGGCCGGGCAGCCGAAACGTGGCGGGTGACACGAGCGTCCCGATGTGGACCCGCTCCGTGTCGCGCGCCAGCCCGGCCAGCGTGGCCCAGGCATCGGTCGTTGGCAGCCCCGCCTCGCCGGGGAATGACGTGTAGTGGTCGGACCGGAAGAACGCCTCCAGTCCGGCGTCCTCGGCGGTATCGGCGAGCGCCAGGATCTCGTCATAGCTCAGCCCCTGCTGGGGCTCGCTCATCAGCGCGAAGCGCATCGGTCCGTCATCGTCTGCGGGCAGCCTCGTAGTGCGCCAGATAGTCGTCCACCGAGACCCTTGCAATTGTCTGACCGATGAGCTCCAGCGGCAGGTCCTCGACCTTCTTGAAACGGATGCAGGACTTGCCCATGTCGAGCTTCGTGCCGGTCGCGGCCCACGCGTCACGGAACCAGCGCTCGATCTCCGGGTCGCTATACACGCTCATCAGGTAGAGGGACATGTGGTGCTTCTGGCTCGCCAGCGCGGCGATGCCTAGCGGCTGGCCGTTGTAGGTGTCGGGATAGCGCTCGAGCGGCACGAAGTAGCCGAGCATGCCGAAGTACATTCCCTCGCGGAAGCCGTCGGGCAGCTGGCCGAGGATCACGTTGCGCACCTGCCCCATCGCTGCACGTCGTTCGGGTGGCAGGCTGGCGAGGTATTCGTCAGGCGTCGTCGCGGTGCTGCTGGCCGTGGGTTGGGCCTCCTGCGGGAGGCGCATTATCGCCCACCCTGCCCCTGCAGGTGCGGCGGCACTCAGTCGTCGAGCGACCCGCCTGACGAGCGCTGGCGGATCGCCCGCCGCACGGTCTCCGGGTCGAAGCCGCGTCGCATGAGAAACATCCCGAGCCGCTGCAAGGCTTTCGGGTCGTCGGGCATCGGACGGCCGCGCAGGTGCTGCTCGAGGGCAACCGCAGCACGCTGGTCGTCCGTCTCGGGCATCGCCGCGTCCTCGGGCAGCCGCTCGGGCGCCTCGTCGCGAAGCTGCTCGATCACCTCGCGTGGCACGCCCTTCTGGCGCAGTTCGGCCTCCACCAGCCGCCGCCCGCGCGGGGCGTGGCGGTCGCGCTGCTCGCTCCACCAGCGCCCGAACGCGGCGTCGTCGACGTAGCCGAGCTCGCGCAGGCGATCGATCGTCGCCTCGACGGTTGCGTCCTCCGCACCGGCGCGACGGAGCCGGTCGGTCAGCTCCCGCGTGGTGCGTGGCCGAGAACCGAGAAAGCGCAGCGCGACCTCGAGGGTCGCAGCGGCATCCGGCGGCGGCCGGTCCGCGCCGCGCCGCGCCACGCCGGCTACTCGGCCTCCGCGATGCCCTCGACGCCGACCTCGATGCTCGCCACCTTGCCACGGATCTCGCTGTCGATCTTCGAGGCGATCTCCGGGTTGGCCTTGAGGAACTCGCGCGCGTTCTCGCGACCCTGGCCGAGGCGGGTGTCGCCGTAGTTGAACCAGGCGCCGGTCTTCGACAGGATCCCGGCCGCGATGCCGACGTCGAGCAGGCCGCCCTCGCGGCTGATGCCCTCGTTGTACATGATGTCGAATTCGGCCACGCGGAACGGGCTCGCCACCTTGTTCTTGACCACCTTGACGCGAGTGCGCGAGCCGATCGCATCGGTCCCCGTCTTCAGCGTCTCGATGCGCCGGATGTCGAGCCGAACGGAGCAGTAGAACTTCAGCGCACGGCCGCCCGGCGTCGTCTCCGGATTGCCGAACATCACGCCGATCTTCTCGCGCAGCTGATTGGTGAAGATCAGCGCCGTGTTCGAGCGGTTGATCGCGCCGGTCAGCTTGCGCAGCGCCTGGCTCATCAGGCGCGCCTGCAGGCCGACGTGGCTGTCACCCATGTCGCCCTCGATCTCGGCGCGCGGCACGAGCGCGGCGACCGAGTCGACGATCACCACGTCCACGCCGTTGCTGCGGATCAGCGTCTCGGCGATCTCGAGGGCCTGCTCACCGGTGTCCGGCTGCGAGACCAGCAGCTCGTCGACGTTGACGCCGACGTTCCGGGCGTACGTCGGGTCGAGCGCGTGCTCGGCGTCGATGAAGGCGACGATCCCGCCGGCACGCTGCGCGTTCGCCGCGACGTGGTAGCACAGCGTCGTCTTGCCGCTCGACTCGGGGCCGTAGATCTCGGTGATCCGGCCGCGCGGCACGCCACCGACGCCGAGGGCCAGGTCGAGGGCGATCGACCCGGACGGGATCACCTCGACGCTCATCATCGCGCCCTTGTCGCCGAGCCGCATGATCGAGCCGCGACCGAACTGCTTCTCGATCTGCAGGATCGCGGCGTCGACCGCGCGGCCGCGCTCCCCGTTGCGCTGGGCGGGCGTCTGGTTCTGTGCCTGGGCCACCGTGGCATCCATTGTTCGCTCGGCTCCTTCTTGATGTCCTCGGCGGCGAGTCAGGTCACTCGTCGTCGCCGGAGGGTTCGTGGCGCGGCTTGCGCTTGGGCTTGATCACCTCGGTCGACATCGGCGGCTCATAGGTCGATGCCGGCTGGATCTTCGGCGCCTTCTCCTTCGGCTTGCGCTTGGGCTCGCGGCGCGGTCGATCTCGGCTTCCCATCTGGCTGAACCTCCCGTTGGGGCCGACCGAGGTGGCCTAAGCCTGCACCATCGGTCCTTACCGGCCGATTACTGACGGCTTACTGGCCTCGATTCGGCGCGCTGATAGTGCCCTGCCACGGTCGCCCGCAGCGACTCGAACGACCCGTCGGCAAGTGCCGCGCGGATCATCCGCATCAGGTCGAGAGTATAGGTGACGTTATGGAGCGAGGCGAGGCGGTAGGCCAGCAGCTCCTCGGCCCGGAATAGGTGCGCGAGGTAGGCCCGTGAGAAGGTTCGGCACGTGTCGCAGGAGCAGTCGGCGTCGACCGGTGCGGGGTCGTCGACGAAGCGCGCATTGCGCATGTTGATCCGGCCTTCACGGGTCCACAGCTGGCCGTTGCGGGCCACGCGCGTGGGCAGCACGCAGTCGAACAGGTCGATCCCCCGCTCGACACCGGCGAAGAAGTCGAGCGGTGAACCGACGCCCATCAGGTAGCGCGCGCGGGGGTCGTCCCCGAGCGCATCGGCCACCACGTCGAGCGTCTCGGCCATCTGCCCCTTGCTCTCGCCGACGCTCAGACCGCCCACCGCCAGCCCGTCGAACGGCAGGGCGGCGATCTCCGCGGCGGACCGCCGTCGCATGCCGGCATCGACACCGCCCTGGATGATCCCGAACAGCGCCTGGTCCGGACGGTCGTGGGCGCGCAGGCACCGCTCCGCCCAGCGGTGGGTGCGCACCATCGCCTCCTCGACCTCGGCCGGCGGCAGCATCGGGTCGACGAGCTGGTCGAAGGCCATCGCGATGTCGCTGCCCAGCAGCTCCTGGATCTCCATTGAACGCTCGGGCGTGAGCCGCTGGGTCGAACCGTCGAGGTGCGAGGCGAACGTCACCCCGTCGTCGTCGAGGGTGCCCAAATGCGCGAGGCTGAACACCTGGAAGCCGCCGGAATCGGTCAGGATCGGTCCGTCCCACGCCATGAACCGATGCAATCCACCCAGCCGCGCGACACGCTCAGCGCCCGGCCGCAGGCTGAGGTGGTAGGTGTTGCCAAGGATGATCTGCGTGCCGGTCGCCCGCAGGTCGCCCGGCGTGAGCGACTTCACCGTCGCCTGGGTGCCGACCGGCATGAACTGCGGGGTATCGATGACGCCATGCGGCGTGGTCAGCCGCCCGAGTCGTGCGAGACCGGTCCGGGCTGGCCGAACGCTGAAGCCGATGGGTGACACGCGGCCGGTCGGTGAAGGGCTGCTCGGCATGGTCCGGAGAGGATAGGCTACGCCTGTCGCGAGGAGGATCGCTGGGTGCGACTGGCCGACTGGCCGCGGATGCCATATCTGAACGATGAGCTGCGCGAGTGGATCTCGCTGCAGCTGAAGACGCTTGGCGTCGACGAAATCGCGGTCTACGCCGTGGAGTCCGGCGGCGAGGACGAGCAGCGCCGCATCCTGGTGGCCACCGAGGTCGGCCTGCTGGACGGCGTCTACGCCCCGCGCGGCTCGGCCGCCCGCTACTCGCTCAGCGCACGGCTCTACCCATGGCAGGCAGTACGTGACGTCGAGCTGCGGGTCGAGACGTATCGGGTGTGGGCCCTCGAGCATCGCACGCGGTGGCACCTCCGCATCCGGCGCCCCGCATTCGAGAGCGCATCGGAATCTCCGGAGCTTGGCGCCGCGCTGGCCGACTTCGCCAAGGTTTCGGCGGTCATGGCCGAGCCGTCCGGATGGTCGGCCGACGACGAAGAGACCGATGCGGTGGCTGCGCCTCCCCCGCGCCCCCGCGTCCTGCCGCCGCCTGACGAGGGCTAGTCGCCGGCTCAGGCGATGAGCATCGCGTCGCCGAAGCTGAAGAAGCGGTACCCGCCGTCGAGCGCGTGGCGATAGGCGGCCAGCAGCGTGTCGCGCGCCTCGAACGGCGTCGTGCCGGCGGTCATCCCGGCCTGCACGAACGCGGTGACCAGCAGCAGCAGCGAGCTGCGCGGCAGGTGGAAGTTCGTGATCAGCGCGTCGACGGTCGCGAACCGGTATGGCGGCGTGATGTAGAGCTCGCTCCAGCCGGTCGTGGCGTCGGCATGCGCCGCGGTCTCCAGGACCCGCACGCTGGTCGTGCCGACCGCCACGACCCGGCCTCCCGCGCGCCGCGTCTCATCGATCGCCGCCTGGGTCGCGCCCGGGATCTCGTACCACTCGGTGTGGATGCGGTGCTCGTCGATGAACTCGCCCTCGAGCGGCCGGAACGTGTCGAGCCCGACGTGCAGCGTCACGCTCGCCCGCCGCACGCCGTTCGAAGCGAGCGACGCCAGCAGCGACGGCGTGAAGTGCAGGCCGGCAGTCGGTGCGGCCGCGGACCCCGGCGGCCGGGCGTAGACGGTCTGGTAGCGCTCGGCGGGCGCCGATCGATCGTGGATGTACGGCGGGAGCGGCGTCTCGCCGGCGGCGGCCATCACCTCAGCGGGCGAACGCGAGAACGACACGGCCCGGGTGCCGTCGCCGAGCCGCTCCCCCACCTCGACGCTGTCGCCGCTGCGCAGCGTCAGGAGCGCGCCGTCCCGCAGTCGTGCCGAGGGGCGCACGAGGGCTTCCCAGCGACCGTCGTCGAGCGGTCGCAGCAGCAGCACCTCGGCCGCGCCCCCGCCTGCGCGGCGCGCCGGCAGGCGGGCCGGGATGACACGGCTGTCATTGACGATCAGCAGGTCGCCGGGGCGCAGCTCGTCGCCCAGCTCGCGGAAGATGCGATCACGCAGCGCGGGGTTTTCGGGGGCGGATGCTGCCCGATCGACGACGAGCAGCCGCGAGGCGTCGCGCGGCTCGGCCGGGGTCTGGGCGATGGCCGCATCGGGCAGTGGGTAGTCGAAGTCGTCGACACGCAGCCGCGGTGCATCGGTCATGCCCCCATGGTAGGCAGCGGGAACCAAAACGCCCGGCCGGAGGTGCCGGCCGGGCGCATCGGTCTACGAATGGCCTACTTGGGCAGGACCGTGGTGATCCAGTCCTGGGCGAAGAAGACGAGGAAGGCGATCGCCACCAGCCACATCAGCCAGTGGATCTCGGCGGTCTTGCCGCGCACCAGCTTGATGAGGACCCAGCTGATGAATCCCGCGCCGATGCCCACGGTGATGTCGTAGGTCAGCGGCATGAGGATCATGGTCAGCAGGGCCGGCAGGCCGTCCTCGACGTCGCCGACGGGGATGTCCTTGATCAGGGTGAACATCAGGTAGCCCACCAGCACGAGCACCGGCGCCGTCGCGGCCGACGGGACGATGAGCGCGATCGGCGAGAGGAAGATCGCGATCAGGAACAGGACGCCGGTCGTCACCGCGGTCAGGCCGGTGCGGCCGCCATCGGCCACTCCTGCCGCAGACTCGATGTACGTGGTGTTCGAGCTGACGCCGCCCAACCCGCCGGCGACCGCCGCCAGCGAGTCGACGAGCAACGGACGCCCGACGTCCGGCACGGTGCCGTCCTGCCGGGCCAGGCCGGCCTCGGCGGCGACACCGGTGACGGTGCCCATCGTGTCGAAGAAGTCGGTCAGCATGATGGCGAAGATCACGAGCAGAGCCGTGACGATCGGCAGCACGCTGAAGACCTGGCCGATGTCGAACGCCCCGAGCGTGTCGAAGCGCGGCGTCGCAATCAGCTTGCTTGCATCCGGAATAGCCGTCACGCCGAAGATCAGCGCCAAGATCGTCGTGACGACGATGCTGATGATGAGGGCGGCCTTGATGCGCATCACGAACAGGACGATCGTGATCAGCAGTCCGGCGATGAACACCCACTGGGCGGCCGTCGTCGGGAACGACACGGTCACCAGTGTGGCGGGCGCGTTCGTCTTGATCAGCCCGCCGGTGGCGAACCCGATGAACAGGATGAACAGGCCGATGCCCACGCCGATCGCGCGCTTGAGCGACACGGGCACGGCGTTCATGATCGCCTCCCGCAGGCCGACGAGGACGAGCAGCGTGACGACGACGCCCTCGATGACGATGACGCCCATGGCGCCCGCGGGGCTGAGGCCCCGACCGGTCAGTGAGTAGGCGACGATGGCGTTGATGCCCAGGCCGGCGGCCAGCGCGAACGGATAGTTCGACACGAGGCCCATGGCGATGGTCATTACGCCGGCAATGAGAGCGGTGCCGGCGGCGACGGTGGCCGCGTCCCAGCGCGGATCCGCCTGGTTCGTCGCCGCGAACCCGCCGGTCAGGATCGATCCGTTCAGGAAGAGGATGTACGCCATGACCATGAACGTGGTCAGGCCGGCACGCAGCTCGGTGCCGAAGGTCGTTCCCCGCTCACGGAAGCGGAAGTAGCGAGCGATGCCGCTCTCCGATTCGTCGGTTACGGGTCCCCCGCGCGCGTCGGTGGTTGCCTCCACTGGTCGGTACCCTCCGTTACCCCCGTTGCAGGCCCGTTCGACACCGGAGCGAACGGCGCCGGAGGCAGCCTACTCCGGTCGGATACGCCGCGCGCCCGTTTGGCGCACGACCGGCGCATATCCTCGCACGCGCGTGGCGAGCCGCTGTGGTCAGATTCCCCTCTGGACAGAGTTGGGCCACTGAATGCCAGGCTGTGGCGGCGAACGCGGCGCCGGCCGATCGAGCGTGCAGGGTTGTCAGGCTGTCTGGATCGGAGGCTGCGTGCGTGCCTGACTCCCAGGTCACCGGAGTCTGTCAACGACAGCTGCCGCGACAGGTCTACCGTATCCCGGTGATCAGCTCCGGACTTGTCAACCTCTACACCCGGGACATCGAGGCGAGCATCGCCTTCTATCGTGACCTGCTCGGACTGCGTGAGTCGTTCCGTACCCCCTCCGGGGGCGAGCCCGAGCACGTCGAATTCGTGGCCGGCGGATTCACGATCGGGCTCGGCACCGTGGATGCGGCGCGGCAGGCGCACGGCGTCGCACCGACGCCGGGGGCGCCGTCGATGGCGATCGTCCTGTGGACCAACGACGTCGACGAAACCTACGCGCGCCTCGCGGCCGCCGGTGTCCCAACCATCCGGGAGCCGCGCGACACCGGCAACGACAACCGCAACGCCCTGGTGCGCGACCCGGACCACAACCTCGTCGAGCTGGTCTCGAAGCGCGCCTGAGCGGCTGAGCCCGAATCACCGCCCGCTCCGGCTCACGACGGAGATGCGCCGCCTGCCCAATTCACGCGGCATGCGGCCGTTTCCCGGCGCGTCGTTGCCAGATTCCACTCGGCGAGCCCTTACACCGCTCCTGGCCCGCGCGTCGTTGCCAGGTTCCGATCACCGCGGAGTTAGGCCGTCGAATCGGCCGACCCGGTGGCGCACGATTCGTCACCCGAGCGTGGACTGTACGGCGGCCGGCCCGGATCGGCGCTGCCGGACCGCGGAACTCCTGCCTAACGCCGGCCCGGCAAAAATCTGTCGCTCATCGCGCCGGGCCGCTCACCGTCGCAGGAACAGGTTGGCCAGGATCGTGAGCACGACCGACAGGATGATCATCGTGGCGATCGGGATGTAGACGCCCCCACGCTCCCCCTCGATCGCGATGTCGCCGGGCAGCCGGCCGAACGGCAGCCGCACGCCGAGCGCCGCCAGGCCGCCGACGATGACCAGCACGAGCCCGACGACCAGGACGATCCGACCGAGCTCCGGCGACATCGGCGAATCGGTTTAGGCGTCGAACAGGCCCGGCTGGACCGATGCGTTCGCCGGCGGCGTCATCCCCAGGTGCGCCCAGGCACCCGGCGTCAGCTGGCGACCGCGCGCCGTGCGGGCCAGCAGTCCGATCTGCATGAGGTACGGCTCGATGACGTCCTCGAGCGTTTCGACCGGCTCGGAGATGGTGGCCGCCATCGTCTGCAGGCCTACCGGTCCGCCGGCGTGGTGCTCGGCCATGGCCCGCATGAGCTGGCGGTCGAGTGCGTCGAGTCCGAGCGCGTCGATCTCGAGCAGCTGCAGCGCGCCGTTGGCCAGCTCGGCGGTCGCCCGGCCGTCGCCCCGCACCTGGGCGAAGTCGCGCACGCGCTTCAGCAGCCGGTTGGCGATGCGCGGCGTCCCGCGGCTGCGCGTGGCGATGATCGTCGCCGCGTCCGGTTCGACCTCGACCCCCAGGATCTCGGCACTGCGCCGCACGATGTGCTCCAGCTCATCCTGTGCGTAGTAGTCGAGCCGGTAGGTGGCGCCGAACCGGTCGCGCAGCGGCCCGGTGATGCTGCCCACCCTGGTTGTCGCCCCGATGACGGTCACGTGCTCGATCTGCAGCCGCACGCTGCGCGCCCCCGGCCCCTTGCCGAGCACGACGTCAAGGGCGAAGTCCTCCATCGCCGGGTACAGGATCTCCTCGACGGCATGGCTGAGCCGATGCACCTCGTCGATGAACAGCACGTCACCCTTGCTCAGGCTGGTCAGCACCGCGGCGAGGTCGCCGGCCCGCTCGATGGCCGGGCCGGAGGTCGTCCGAATCTGGGCGCCCATCTCGGCGGCCACGATGTTCGCGAGCGTCGTCTTGCCCAGGCCGGGCGGTCCGTAGAGCAGGATGTGGTCGACCGGCTCGCTGCGGTGCTGCGCGGCATCGATCAGGATCGCCAGGTTTTCCTTGACCCGTTCCTGCCCGGCGAACTCGTCGAGCCGCCGCGGCCGCACCGTCGACTCGAGGCTGCGCTCCTCCTCGTCGACCTGCGCGCTGCTGATCCGCTCGATGGTCATCGGTGGTGCCTGCGTGCCACGTTGCGTCGGGGCGCCGCCAAATCGAACATGTGACCGATTCTACTCGCGCGCCAGCCGTGCGAGGTCGGCCCGGGTGTCGATGTCCGGGGCATGCTCGGCGACGTCGACACGCACCACCTCGCGGCTCGCCGCCAGGACGTCGCGCAGCCCGATGTCGCCGTCGAGCGCCTCGACGAGATCGAATGCGCTGCGCTCGAGGAGGACGGGCGGGCCGGAGCGGCCGCCGGCATGGGACGCCACGATCCGCCCGCGGCCCCGCGCGGCCAGCAGTGCGCGGATCGCCTCGGCCCTGACGCCCGGCTGGTCGCCGAGCAGGATGACCGCTGCCTCGACGTCGTCGGGCAGCACCGCGAGCCCTATCTGCAGTGAACGGCTCATCCCCAGCTCGGGGGATCCGTTGCGCACCCAGACGAGATCGTTGCTCGCCGACGTGGGACGGGTCAGCCAGACGGGCACCACGGCGACGATCGGCCGCAGGCCGGCGGCGTCGGCCCGCTCGAGGACATGCTCGAGCAGCGTACGACCGTCGAGGACGGCCAGCTGCTTGCGGCCGCCAAAGCGCCGTGACTCGCCGGCGGCCAGCACGACCGCCGCAACCCGGGGTTCGGCCATGGCTCCATATACTGGCCGCATGACCGATGAAGCGCTCGCCGCGTTGCGCGACTGGCAGGCGCAGGGCACGGCGGTTGCGCTCGCCACCGTGACGCGCGTCACGGGCTCGGCGCCGCGCCAACCGGGATCGAAGCTGGCCATCTCGGCCGACCGGCGCATCGCCGGCTCGGTGAGCGGCGGCTGCGTGGAGGGCGACGTCATCGAGCAGGCGATGGCCGTCCTGCGCGACGGCGCCGCGCGCCTGGTCCACTACGGCATCAGTGACGAGATGGGCATGAGCGTCGGGCTGATGTGCGGCGGCGAGATCGACGTCGTGATCGAGCCGGTCGACGAGGCGCTCGTCGGGTTCGCCATCGCCGCCGAGCACGGTCAGGTGCTCGAACGGGCATTGCCGCTCACCGAGTTCACCGACCGGGTCGCTCCCCCGCCCCGGCTGTGGGTCGTCGGCGCAGGCCACGTGGCCGAGCACGTCGTGGCGATGGGCTCGCGCGCCGGGTTCTCACCGGTCGTCATCGACCCGCGTCGACTGTTCGCGCAGCAGGATCGCTTCGCCGATGCCGACGTGCGTGTCGTGTGGCCGGACGTCGCCTTCAGCGAGGTCCGGCTGGGCGCATCCGACTACATCGTCGTCCTGTCACACGACCCGAAGCTCGACGAGCCGGCACTCCTCGCGGCGCTCGGCGGCGAGCCGGCATACGTCGGCGCCATCGGATCGAAGAAGGCGCAGGCCGACCGGCGCGAGCGGCTGCTGGCCGCCGGCATCAGCGAGGAGCAACTGGCGCGGCTGCACGCGCCCATCGGCCTCGACCTCGGTGGCCGCGAGCCCGGCGAGATCGCGGTCGCCATCGTCGCGGAGCTGGTATCGGTGCGACATCGGGCGCGCTAGGATGCGCGCCAACATGGACGCATACGACAGGCTGCCGAAGGTCGAGCTGCACTGCCACGTCGAGGGCACGGTGCGGCCCGCCACCGTCGTCGAGCTCGCTCGGAGGAACGGCCGGTCGCTGCCGACCGATGACCCGACCGAGCTGTACCGATACGACTCGCTGAACTCGTTCCTGGACATCTTCTGGCTCGTCCAGTCGCTGATCGCCGATCGCGACGATTGGGAGCGCGTCGCCTACGAGTCGGTCATCGACGCGGCGCCGCATGGATTGCGATATCGCGAGATGTTCTTCACCCCGGCACGCCACCTGGCCGAGGGTCAGTCGCTGGCCTCGATCGTCGAAGGGCTGACGGCTGGCGTCGAACGTGCGGAGCGCGACACGGGGGTGCGCTGTCGGCTCGTGTGCGACATCGACCGCGCGTTCGGCCCGACCGCCGGGCTCGAGCTGGCGGAGCAGCTGGTCGCCCTGCGACGGGGCGGTGGGGCCGAGGCGGTGATCGGGCTTGGCATGGATTCGACCGAGCGCGGCATCGACCCGCGCGACTTCGCGCCGGCCTTCCACGTCGCCGGACGCGGCGGCCTGAATCTGACCTCGCACGCCGGGGAGGACACCGGCGCCGACAACATCGCCGTGGCGCTCGACGCACTCGGCATCTCACGCATCGACCACGGGCTGGCGATCATGGACGACCCGGCGCTCGTCGAACGGGTGGCCGCGGCGCGCATCCCGCTCGACGTGTGCCCGACCTCGAACGTGCTGATCGCCAATCGCTACGCCTCACTGGCCGAGCACCCGTTCCGTCGCATGCGCCAGGCGGGGCTGCTCGTCACGCTGAACACCGACGATCCGGCGATGACCGACCTCGACCTCGGCAAGGAGTACCGCGCGGTGGCGACGGCGCTCGGCATGAGCTGGGACGAGATGTGCGGCGTCGCGCTCGACGGCGTCGAGGCGACCTGGCTGGAGCCCGGGGAGAAGGCGTCGTTGCGCGCCGCATTCGAGGAGGAGATTGCGCAGATCGAGCCGCCCGAGGCGGTGGCATCGGTCTGAAGGCGGGTGGAATCGAGAGGTTGCGCTTCGCACCACTACGGTTGGTGCTAAGCGGGACGTGCGGAGCCAGCGAGGTGGGTTCCCGCTTCGCACCACCCTGGTTGGTATCGCGCGGGACGCGCCGATGCAGCCGTCGGCTTCACGCCGCCCTGTCGCCGGAACGAGGCCGCCGAGCGCGGTCCGAGCCACCCCTCTTCCGCGTAGCACCTTCCGAACCGCCCGAATGAGCTGGCCGACACCAACGTCATCCACGGATCGATGCTCGCCCTGGTCGCTTACCGCAGGCTTACCGGTCGCTTACCGGGATCGGTGCCGTAGCATCCGCCCGTGACCGATGCCACCCGGCTGCCGGAACGACCGCCATTCGCGATTCGCGCCCGGCTGCTGACGCCTCTCGACGCAGGCGGCTCGCGTTTCGAGCGCGATGCGACGCTCCAGGTCGACGACCGCGGCCGGATCAGCGAGGTCAGCGGGCCGACGGACAGCGCGGACGGCATGGACCACGCGGTCACGATCGACCTGCGGCCGATGCTGCTCCTGCCCGGCATGGTCGATCTTCACGCGCACCTGCCGCAGATCCCGAATGCCGGGCTCGGCGCCGGCCTGGACCTGCTCACCTGGCTTGAGCGCGACATCTTCCCGCTGGAGCGCACGTTCGACGCGGAGGCCGCTCGACGCGTCGCGCCGGCGGCGTATCGGGCCTTCGCGAGGGCGGGCACGACCACCGTGGTGCTCTACGGCGCGGTGTTCGAGCCGAGCATCGAGGTCGCGTTCGAGGTCGCCGAGCAGCACGGCATCCGGGCGGTGATCGGCAAGGTGATGATGGACCGGCTGCGCTACGGCGAGCCGATGCCGGACCACGAGGTGCTGGAGCTCAGCCTGCGGCAGACGTCGGACCTCATCGCTCGGTGGGATTGCCGCGACGAGGGGCGCCTGCGATACGCGGTCACACCGCGGTTCGCCGTGAGCTGCAGTGCCGACATGCTCCGTGAGTCGGCCGCCCTCGCGCGCCAGCACGGCACTTACTGGCAGACACATCTCGCCGAGGACCGCCGCGAGATCGACGAGGTGAAGCGCCTCTTCCCCGATGCCCTCGACTACACCGATGTCTACGATCGTGCCGGTGGTCTCGGGCCGCACGCCATCCTGGCGCATGCCATCCACCTCTCCGACCGCGAAGTGACCCGCCTGGCGGAGGCCGGAGCCAACATCGCCCACTGCCCGGCGTCAAACCTGTTCCTGTCGGCCGGCGCCATGCCGCTGTCCCGCTACCTGGACGCCGGCCTGACCGTTGGCCTCGGCTCGGACGTCGCCGCGGGACCGGACTTGTCCATCTTCGCGGCCATGCGCGCCGGCGCCTACACCCAGAACGGCCGCCGCTCGATGCTCGGCGACCCGCAGCCCGCCCTCGAGCCGCTGGACTGGCTTCGCCTCGCCACCCTCGAGGGAGCGCGCGCCCTCGGACAGCAGGCCGAGATCGGGTCGCTCGAACCGGGCAAGGAGGCCGACTTCATCCTGGTCGATCCCCGTCTGACCGAGCCAGTCCCCGGCGCGAGCGCCGAGGACGCGGACGGCCTGATGAGCCGTGTCATCTTCCGCTCGCATCCCGACATGGTTCGCGGCGCCTGGGTCCGCGGCCGCCGGCTCCCTTCGACCACCGATGGCTGACCTGGTCATCCGCAACGGCACGCTCGTCGACGGCAGTGGCGCTCCCGGTCGATCCGCGACGGTGGCGGTCGAAGCCGGGCGCCTGCGCCTGCTCCCCGCGAACGCTGACGCCGACGCGACCGCCGAACGGACGATCGACGCGACGAACCTGGTGGTCGCGCCGGGCTTCATCGATTTGCATTCGCATTCCGGACTGCACGTCCTCGCCGAGCCGCGCCACGAGCCGAAGGTGCGCCAGGGCGTGACGACCGAGGTGATCGGCGTCGACGGCCTGTCGTACGCGCCCCTCGCCCCCGACGACCTGAAGGCGCTCGTCGAGATGAACGCGGGCCTCGACGGCCGTCCGGAGGTCACCTACGACTGGACGAACGTCGCCTCGTACCTGGAGCGTCTGAACGGAACCGCCGTCAACCTGGCGATGCTGATCGGGAACACCGCGCTGCGCATCGGTGCCATCGGTTGGGAGGACGAGCCAGCCGACGCGCGAGCGCTGGCCAACATGCGCGCGCAGCTGCGCGAAGCCATGCAGGAAGGTGCCTTCGGGATCTCGAGCGGCCTCGACTATCCGCCGGGCAGCTACGCCTCGACCGACGAGCTGACGGCCCTGACGAACGAAGCCGCGGGCCTTGGTGGCTTCTACCACACCCATGTGCGCTACCCGCTCGGCGACCGCTTCCTCGATCCCTTCCGCGAGGCGCTCGAGATCGGCCGTCGGGGCGACGGCCCGGTGCACCTGACCCACTTCTATCACCGCCCCACCTACCCCGGCGGCCCCGAGCTGATGCTGGCGTTGGTCGAGGACGCGCGTGCGGCCGGCCGCGACGTCACGTTCGACATGTACCCGTACGAGTGGGCCTCGACGCGCCTGCTCATCCAGCTGCCGCAGTGGGTGCAGTCGGGTGGACCGATGCGCACGAAGGAGCGCATCGCCGAGCGTTCGACGCGCGACCGCCTGCGCGGCGAGCTCGGCCCCGCCTACACCTCCGCCGCCGGCTGGGCCGACGTGCGCCTGGGAGCGTTCCTGACCGATGCGAACGCGCCGTTCGAAGGACGGACCCTCGCCGATGTCATGCACGAGCGCGGCGTCGACGCGGTCGACGCCATCTGCGACCTGCTGCTCGCCGAGGACCTCCGCGTCAACCAGGTGACCTCCGGGCCCTCGACCGAGACGCTGCCGCTGTTCGCCAGCCACGCGGTCGGGATGTTCGGCACCGATTCGACGTTCATCGGCACCAAGCCGTCGCCGCGGACGTACGGATCGTTCCCGCGCGTGCTCGGCGAGTTCGTGCGCGAACAGCGCGCCATGAGCCTCGAGGAGGCGGTGCGCAAGATGACCTCGGCGCCGGCCGCGCGCCTGGGCCTGCGTGATCGCGGGCTGCTGCGGGACGGCTTTGCGGCCGACATCGTCGTCTTCGACGCTGCGCGGGTGCGCTCCCTGGCCACGTACCACGAGCCGCGGCGATTCCCGGAAGGAATTGAGTACGTGCTCGTCAACGGCGAGCCGGTCGTGTACCGCGGCGAGCACACCGGCGCGCTGCCCGGTCGCGCCCTGCGAAGACGAGGGTAGGATTGGCCGATGGAGGGTCCTGACCGATGACGCAGACCGTGGTGCCGCCGGCGCCGCTCATCGCTCCTCCGGGCGTGCCGACACCCGGACGCGCGCGCCCTGCTGCCCCGCTTCGCCGCGAGGGACCCGACAAGCTCACCGGCACGGCGAAGTACGCCGACGATCTCGTCTTCCCGGGCGCCTGGTACGGCGCCACGGTCCGATCGACGGAGCCCCACGCCAGGCTGCTGGGTTTCGACCTCGACGATGCGTTCGATTGGAAGCGGGTGGTGGTCGTCACCGCCGACGACATCCCCGGCGAGAACGTCGTCAGCCTCATCGACGACGACCAGCCGGCGCTCGTGCCGATCGGCGGCGAGATTCGCCACCAGGCCGAGCCGCTGCTGCTCCTCGCCGCACCGGACCGCGCCACGCTGCGGGAGGCGAAGCGCCACGTCCGTCCCCGAACCGAGGCGCTGCCGGCCGTCTTCGACCCGCTGCAGTCGACACAGGAGTTCGCGCACTTCACCGTCGGCCGCGGCGATGTCGACGCCGCAATGGCAACCGCGGACCTGGTCATCGAGGGCGAGTACCGCGTCGGCCACCAGGAGCAGCTGTACATCGAGAACCAGTCGATGATCGGCGTGCCGCGCGAGGACGGCGGTGTGAGCGTGCACGGCTCGCTGCAGTGCCCGTACTACATCCACAAGGCGCTGAAGCGGGCGCTCGACCTCGGCGATCGCCAGGCGGTGGTCGTTCAGTCGGAAACCGGCGGCGGGTTCGGCGGCAAAGAAGAGTATCCCTCGATGATCGCGCTGCACGCGGCGCTGCTGGCCCGAAAGTGCGGCAAGCCGGTCCGTATGATCTACGACCGCCACGAGGACATCAGCGCCACCACCAAGCGTCACCCGGCGATCATGCGTCACCGCACGGGGGTCAGCCGGGATGGCCGGCTGATCGCCCAGGAGATCGAGGTGGTGATGGACGGCGGCGCCTACTGCACCCTGACGCCGGTCGTCCTCTCCCGGGGCGTGCTTCATGCCGCCGGCCCGTACCAGTGCGATCACGTGCGGATCCGCGGCCGTGCGATGGCGACCAACACGCCGCCGAATGGCGCGTTCCGCGGCTTCGGCGCACCGCAGACCGAGTTCGCCGCCGAGATGCAGGTCAACCGCATCGCCGAGGCACTCGGCATCTCGCCGCTCGACCTGCGACGCCGCTGGGTCTACCGCGAGGGAGGCACCACGCCCACCGGACAGGTGCTCCGCGAGAGCGTGGGCGGCATCGACGTGCTCGAGGCGGCCGCCGACGCGTCCGGCTTCGAGGAGACCTGGTCAAGGCCGCGGCCGAACGACGGGCGCGTGGCGTCGGGCATCGGTCTGGCGCTGGCCTGGCATGGTGCGGGCTTCACCGGCTCCGGCGAGGTGCAGCTCGCATCGGTCGCATCCCTCGAGCTGACCGATGCCGGTCGCATCCGCATCCTGACCGCCTCGACCGAGATGGGCCAGGGCACCAAGACGATCTTTCCGCAGCTGGTGGCCGATGCGCTGGGCGTCGAGTACGACGAGGTCGAGATTGCGCCGCAGGACACCTCGTTCGTCCCGGACTCCGGGCCGACCGTCGCGTCGCGCACCGCCATGGTCGTCGGGGGGCTCCTGATCAAGGCTGCCGGCAAGCTGCGGCTGCAGGTGGAGGGACGGACCGGCCGGCCCTTCGCCGAGTCCTACCGCGAGGTCGGACCGATGCGTGTCGACGAGCAGTTCGAGCCGTATCCCGGGGTCGCCTTCGACGACGAGACCTACACCGGCGATGCGTACCCTGCCTATGGCTGGGCGTGTGCCGTGGCGCGCGTCGACGTCGACCTCGACACGGGCGAGGTGGCGGTGCGCGACTGTGTCTCGGCCGACGAGATCGGCCGCGTCATTCATCCGATCCTGGCCGAGGGTCAGGTCGAGGGCGGCACGCTGCAGGCGATCGGCTATGCCACGATCGAGGAGATCAAGCTGCGCGACGGTCGCTACCTGAACGATCGTCTCGCCACGTACCTCATCCCGACGGCCCTCGACGCGCCGCCGATCCGCTCGATCCTGGTCGAAAAGCCGTTCAGTGGCTCGCCGCATGGCGCGAAGGGCGTCGGCGAGCTGCCGATGGACGTCGCCGCACCGGCAGTCGTGGCCGCCATCCACGACGCGACGGGCGCCTGGATTCACGATCTGCCCGCCACCCCCGAACGCATCCTGGCGGCGGTTGCCGGCGTCGCGCCGCCGCCGCAACCGGGAGTCAGCGCCGGCTCGGACGGTGGATCGGTCGCCAACCGTGCCGCGCCGCCCGAGGGCAGCGATCCGAAGCCCGAAGCGCGGCGCACCGATGCGCAGCCGTTCCGCGCGCCGACCGACCCCGACGACGACTGGAAGCACCGCCGATGACCACCCGACTGACCGTCAACGGCGAACCGGTCGAGCTCGAGGTGCCCGGCATGCGGCGCCTGCTCGATGCGCTGCGCGAGGACCTCGGCCTGACCGGCACCAAGGAGGGATGCGGTGAGGGCGAGTGCGGCGCCTGCAGCGTCCTGGTCGACGGCGCCGTCGTCGACTCGTGCCTGGTTCCCGTCTGCCAGGTCGATGGCGCCTCGGTGATCACTGTCGAGGGTCTTGCCCGGGAGGAGCGGCTCAACGCGCTCCAGGCAGCGTTCCTCGAGACCGGCGGTGCGCAGTGCGGCATCTGCACGCCGGGGATGCTCATCGCCGGCGAGGCGTTCCTGGCCTCGGGTGCCGAACTGACCGACGAGCGCATCCGCGAGGCGATCGCCGGCAACCTGTGTCGTTGTACGGGCTACACCAAGATCATCGACGCCATCTCTCTCGCCGCGCAGCGGCTGCGCACCTGACGACATGCCAGTCGAGCCACCGGTCGAATCGCCATCATCGCTCGCGGCCGCGTACCGGCTGCTCACCGGCGGCTTGCTGCGACCGATCGCCGGCGGCACCGACGTCATGGTCCAGATCACCGGCGAGCTCGGTGAGCCGCCGCGGCGCGTTCTCGACCTGTGGCACCTCGACGAGCTGCGTGGCATCGCCCGTGACGGCGACGAGCTCGTGCTCGGCGCGCTGACCACTTACACCGAGCTGCGCCGCTCGCGGCTGGTCGGTGAGTTCCTGCCCGAGCTCGCGGAGGCGGCCGCCACCATCGGCGCGGCGCAGATCCAGAACCGCGGCACGCTCGGCGGCAACATCGCCAACGCCTCGCCGGCCGGCGACAGCCTGCCGCTGCTGCTCGCCACCGATGCGACGATCGTCGTCGGCAGCGCACGCGGTGAGCGCGACGTCGCCGCGCACGATTTCTGGACCGGATATCGCCAGACCGCGCTGGCGCCGGACGAGCTGATCGTGCGGGTACGCATCCCGCTCGCCAACGAACGACAGCTGCGCTTTCGCAAGATCGGGACGCGGCGTGCCCAGGCGATCAGCAAGGTGGTCATGGCACTCGCCTGGCGACCCGCCAGCGACGGCAGCTGGCAGGACGTCCGTTTGGCGCTCGGATCGGTGGCCGAGCGACCGATCCGAGCCTGGGAGACCGAGCAGATCCTGCAGGGTGCCGAGCCGAGCGAGGAGACCGCCGATCGCGCCGTGAGCAGCCTGGCTGCCGAGATCCACCCGATCGACGATGTCCGCTCCACCGCTGCGTACCGGCTGGCAGTGGCGACCCGTGTGCTGCATCGGCTCATTCGCACCGAGGGCGGCTGGTAGCCGGTCATGGCCGAGCCGTCATTGCCGCGTGGCACGGTCACGCTGCTGTTCACCGATATCGAGGGGTCGACGCGGCTGCTCGAGGAGCTGGGTGACAGCTATGCCGCGCTGATTGCCGACCATCATCAGTTGGTCGACGAGGCAGCAGCGCGCCACGACGGCTCGCGCGTCGACGCGGCCGGGGACGGCCTCTTCTACTCGTTTCCGACGACGCGCGGTGCCCTGGCGGCCGCCGTCGAGGCCCAGCGGTCGCTGAGCGCCCACGAGTGGCCGTCCGCGGCAGATGTCCGCGTTCGGATGGGACTGCACACCGGCGAGCCGCTGAGCGCGCTGACCGGCTACGTCGGCATCGACGTGCACCGCGCGTCGCGAATCTGCTCCGCCGGGCACGGCGGGCAGATCCTCGTCTCGGAGGCGGTCCATGCCCTCGTCGGTGGTGGGCTGCCGGAGGGCGTCACGCTGCATGACCTCGGAGCGCATCGGCTGCGCGGGCTCTCGGCGCCGGAACACCTCTACCAGGTCCTCGGGCCCGGCCTCCGCGGCGAGTTTCCGCCGGTCCGTTCGCTCGACACGCTGCCGAACAACCTGCCGCGGCAGCTGTCGAGCTTCGTTGGCCGGCGCGAGGAGATCGAGGCCGCCGAGATGCGGCTCGGCGAGGCGACCGTGCTGACGCTCACCGGTCCGGGGGGCGTCGGCAAGACGCGGCTCGCGCTGGAGATCGGCGCCCACCTGGTTGATGCCTACGAGGGCGGGGTCTGGCTCGTCGAGCTCGGCTCGCTGAATGACGGCGAGCTCGTCGGCGAGGCGATCGCCGATGCGCTGAACGTCAAGCACCAGGGCGGCACCACGGCACTTGGCGCCCTTGCCGAGACGCTGGCTGCGAAGCGGACGCTGCTGATCCTTGACAACTGCGAGCACCTCCTCGACCCGGTGGTGGCTGCCGCCGACGAGCTGCTGCACCACTGCCCACGGCTTCAGCTGCTGACGACCAGCCGGGAGGCGCTCGGACTGCCCGGCGAGAGCCTCATGCCGGTGCCGTCCATGTCGCTGCCGCTCTCCACGACGGCCGATGACGACCTGCCGGCGCTCGGCGAGTGCGACGCGGTCCGGCTGTTCGTCGAGCGCGCCGCGTCCGTGTCGCCCGGATTCGGGCTGACCGTCGAGAACGCGGCCACCATCGCCCAGATCTGCCGGCGTCTGGACGGTATTCCGCTCGCGGTGGAGCTGGCGGCAGCCAGGATCCGCTCGCTGCCGGCGCAGCAGATCGCCGCGCGGCTGGACGATCGCTTCCGGCTGCTGACGGGCGGCAGCCGGACCTCGCTCCCCCGCCACCGCACGCTGCGCGCCGCGTTCGACTGGAGCTTCGAGCTGCTGTCCGAGGCGGAGCGCGTGCTCCTGCCACGCCTCTCCGTCTTCGCCGGCAGCTTCTCGCTGACCGCCGCGGAGGCGGTCTGCAGTGGCGGCGTCGTGGCCCGAGAGGATGTGTTCGACCTGCTCAGCCACCTCGTTGATCGGTCGCTCCTGGTTTCGGTCGACGAAGGGTCGGAAGCGCGCTTCGCGATGCTCGAGACGATTGCCGAGTACGGTCAGGAGCGGCTCGCCGAATCGGACGACGCACCGGCGCTGCGCCGGCGGCATCGCGATTGGTTCATGGCGCTCGTCGAGGAGGCGCGCCCGGCGTTCTTCGCCGGCGCAGTGCAGCCCACCTGGATCGAGCGGCTGGCGCTCGACCAGGAAAACCTGCGCGCTGCGCTGCGCTGGGCGCACGAGGATCCGGATGGAGCCGACGCGGAGCTCACGCTCGCCTCCGGACTGTGGCGCTTCTGGGAGGTCCGCGGCGACCTCGCCGAGGGAAGCACCTGGTTGGAGCGAGCGCTCGCGCGCGTCGGTGGCGAGGTGTCGTCACGCCGCGCCAACGCGCTGACCGGCGCGGGCGCGCTCGCCGTGCAGCGCGGCGACTTCGCCGCCGCCGCGGCGTTCCACGACGCGAGCCTGGTCCTCTATCGGGCCCTCGGCAACCCGACGGGCATCGCCGCGGCCCTCAGCAACAGCGCCAGCGTGGCGACCGAGCGAGGCGACTACGATCGCGCCCGCGAGCTCTACGGGGAAGGGATCCAGCTGGCGCGGGAGGCCGGCGACCCGCAGGCCGAGGCGTTCACCCTGATCAACCTGGCAGACGTCGCCGCTCGCCAGGGCGACGACGCCGAGGCCGACCGCCTGTACGCCGAGAGCGTCGCAGCATTCCAGGCCATCGGCGACCGCTGGGGCATGGCACACGCCACCGCGAAGCTTGCCCAGGCGGCGCAGCGTCGCGGGGATCTCGCCGCCGCGCGTGGCAAGTACCGCGAGGCGCTAGCCATCCATGAGCAGACCGGTGATCGCCACGCCCAGGCGCGCGTCACCGCCCGGATCGGCGACCTCGCTGCGGCGGACGGAGACTTCCCCGAGGCCGAGCGGCTCTACCAGCAGAGCATCGCGGTGCGCGGCGCGCTCGGCGATCGGGTGGGCGTCGCGGCGGTGCTCGAGCGCCTGGCGGGGATCAGCGAGGACCGCCCGGTTCGTGCCGCCGCGCTGCTGGGTGCCGCGGATGCCATCCGCGCCGCGGTCGGTGCGCCGCTATCGGCCGCGAACGCAGGTCGTGTGGAGCAGTTTCTGGCCGAGCTTGGCACGACCATCGGGCAGCCGGAGGTCCGCTCGGCCTTCGCCGAGGGCCGCGGCGCGTCCTGGCGCGCGATCCTCGATCGCGCGTCGCGAACCGACTAACCGCCCTCCGAGACCGGCATCAGCCGGTCGGCGAGCAGCCCGTGCGCCTCGCGATGGGTGTCGTTGGCGGCATCGGCGCTCGGTGCCTCGACCAGGCAGAACACCTTGCCAGTCGCCTCGTCATACCAGTAGCGCAGATAGGTCACGCCGTACTTCGGGCCGACCTCGACGTCGCGGGCATGTGCCTGGGCCAGGCCTGCTGCCGTCAGACCCGGAATGAACTCGTGCTCGTCGAGAAAGAGTGGCATCTGGGCTTCCCCAAGCGGAACGGATGCCGAATCATACGTGGGGGCGCAACAGGGTGCGGGTCGCCTCGCCGACAGCCGCATTGTCATCGAGCCGCCACTCGACCTGGGCGGGTCAGTCCACCAGGCCGATGCGCCCGCGCAGCAACGACTGCTCGGCGTCAGTCGGAGCCAGCCGCAGGGCCTCCAGGTTCGCGGCACGCGCCTCGTCCTGCCGTCCGAGTGTGGCGAGCAGCCTGGCCCGCGTCGCGTGCAGCAGGTGATAGCCACGCAGGCGCTCGATGAGCCGGTCGACTTCGTCGAGTGCGGCCTGTGCGCCCGAGACCTCGGCCAGGGCGATGGCCCGATTGAGACGGACCACCGGCGACCGGTCGAACCGCAGCAGCAGGTCGTACAGGGTCAGGATCTGCAGCCAGTCGGTCTCGTCCGCGCGCTGTGCCTGGGCGTGGCAGGCCGCGAGCGCCGCCTGAAGCTGGAAGCGACCCGGCCGGCGCACCCATGCGGCCCGCGCGAGCAGCGCGTCCGCCGCGGCGATGCGGACCCGATCCCAACGCGATCGATCCTGCTCCGCGAGCGGGATGAGTGTGCCGTCCGCGGCGAAGCGAGCTGCCGCCCGGGACTCGAGCAGCAGCAGCAGGGCGAGCAGCCCTGCTGCTTCCGGCTCGTCGGGCAGCTGAGCGGCGAGGAGCTCCGCCAGCCAGAGCGCATCGGCCGCCAGGTCTCGTTCGTCGGTGGGGCGAGGCACGAGATAGCCGGCGTTGTAGGTCAGAGCGGTGACGGTCAGCACATCGTCGAGACGCCCGGCGAACGTCGTCGCATCGGGAACGCGCAGCGGGATGCCGGCATCAACGATCTTGCGCTTGGCCCGCACGATTCGCTGCGCGAGCGTCGCTTCGGGGACGAGGAACGCCCGTGCGATCTGCGGCGTCGTCAGGCCGACGACGGCGCGGAGCGTGAGCGCCAGGCGTGCCTCGGGTGCGAGCGCAGGGTGGCAGCAGGCGAAGAGCATCGGGATGCGGATGTCGTCCGCTCCACCGGCGACCGGTTCCGACGACCCCTCTTCGCCCAGCGCCCGGGCCGCGCGTTCGCCGCGTGCCTGCCGGCGCAGCCGGTCGATGGCGTTGCGACGCGCGGTGAGGCTCAGCCAGCCGCCAGGGTTCGCCGGGACGCCGTCACGTCGCCAGACGCGGAGTGCGGTGACGATCGCGTCCTGCACTGCCTCCTCGGCGAGGTCGAAGTCGCCCAGGCGGCGGCTGAGCGACGCCGCGATCAGGCCCGCCCGGTCACGGACCAGGTCGGCCAGCGCAGCGTCGGAGCGGGGACCGTCGATCACATGTGGCCGGAGTGGTCGACGATCGGACGGATCTCGACCGCGACGCCGGGGAAGTCGAGCGACGGCCACGTCTTGGCCAGCCCGATCGCGGCGTCGAGGTCCGGGACGTCGATGATCGAGAAACCGCCGATGCTCTCCTTCGCCTCCGAGAACGGGCCGTCGACCACGACCGGCGACCCGCCGTCGTCGGCGGCCCTGACCGTCGTCGCGGTGCTCGGCGGCTGCAGCTCGGCGCCGTTGTCGGCGAACGCGGCGGCGTTGTCCTCGAACCACTTGAAGGTGGCGGCATAGACGGCGTCGAGCCGCTCCGGCGGCACGGCGGCGTCGAGCTCGGGCCGGCTGGTGAACATGATCACGTACTTCATCGGATCCTCCTGGCTTGGGGCGGTTGATTGTGACAACCGGTTAACGCTCGGGCGCCGCCGATTTCGACAGTTGGGGCGCATCGGTCCGCTCGATCGTTCGCGACCGTCTAGGGTATCGGGCATGACCGATCTGCCCGCCGGCGTCGCCGTGCTCGGCGCGGACCTTCCGCGCTCGTCTGAGATCCTGTCGCGCGATGCGCTGGCGTTCGTCGCCGAGCTGCATCGGTCCTTCAATCCCCGACGGCTTGAGCTGCTCGCGGCACGGCGCATGCGCCAGGAACGGCTGGATGCCGGCGAGAAGCCCGAGTTCCTGGCCGAGACCGCCGATGTGCGCAGCGCCAGCTGGCAGGTGGCCGGCACCCCGGACGACCTCCAGGACCGGCGCGTCGAGATCACCGGGCCCGCTGAGCCGAAGATGATGATCAACGCGCTGAACTCCGGCGCGAAGGTCTTCATGGCCGACCTGGAGGACGCGCTCTCCCCCACCTGGAGCAACGTCGTGGGTGGACAGGTGGCGCTGCGCGACGCAGCTCGGCGCGAGCTGGCGTTCGAGAACCCGGACGGCAAGCAGTACCGGCTGAACGACGAGATTGCCACGTTGCTGGTCCGGCCGCGCGGCTGGCACCTCGAGGAGGCGCACGTCCTGGTCGACGGCTCGCCGATCTCCGCCAGCCTCTTCGACGCCGGGCTGTATCTGTTCCACAACGCCGTCGAGCGCGTGGCCCGCGGAACGGCGCCGTACTTCTACCTGCCGAAGCTCGAGTCGTACCTCGAGGCGCGGCTCTGGAACGACGTCTTCATCCGCGCGCAGGAAACGCTCGGTATCCCGCGCGGCTCGATCCGTGCGACGGTCCTGATCGAGACGATCCTCGCCGCGTTCGAGATGGACGAGATCCTGTACGAGCTGCGCGAGCACGCATCGGGCCTGAACGCCGGTCGCTGGGACTACATCTTCAGCCTGATCAAGAAGTTCCACGACCGACCGGACTTCGTGCTGCCCGACCGGGCGCAGGTCACCATGGCCGTGCCCTTCATGCGTGCGTACACCCAGCTGCTGGTGCAGACCTGTCATCGGCGCGGAGCGCACGCCATCGGCGGCATGAGCGCGTTCATCCCGAACCGCCGCGAGCCGGAGGTGACCGCCAACGCGCTCGAGCAGGTCCGCATCGACAAGGAGCGTGAGTCGGGCGACGGCTTCGACGGCACGTGGGTGGCTCATCCCGACCTCGTGCCGGTGGCCGGCGACGTTTTCGACGCGGTCCTCGGCGCGCGTCCCAACCAGAAGGAGCGACTGCGCCCTGATGTGGTCGTCACGGCGCACGACCTCCTCTCGGTCGACATCGACGGTGGCGCCGTCACCGAGGCGGGCGTACGCGCCAACGTCTCGGTTGCGCTGCAGTACCTCACCGCCTGGCTCGGCGGCAATGGGGCGGCCGCGATCAACAACCTGATGGAGGACGCGGCCACCGCCGAGATCAGCCGCTCGCAGCTGTGGCAGTGGCTGCATCATCGCGTGTCGCTCGACGACGGCCGGCCGGTGAGCGCCGAGCTCTACTCGGAGATTCGCGGCGAGGAGCTCGCTCGGCTGCAGTCCGGCGCCGCGTCGTCGCAGCTGACCGATGCCGCACGCATCCTCGACGGCCTCGTCCTGACCGATGCCTTCGCCCCGTTCCTGACGCTCGTCGCCTACCCGCGCCTCGGCTGACCCGATGCCGATGCGCCGGCCGACGCGCGACGAGGTCGCGGTCTTCCCCGACAAGGCCGCATTCCGCGCCTGGATGGAGGCGAATCACGACTCGGTGGCGGAGCTCTGGGTCGGCTACTACCGCAAAGGCGTGGGCAAGCCGTCGCAGAGCTACGCCGATGCGGTCGACGTTGCGCTCGCCTTCGGTTGGATCGACGGGCTGACCTTCCGCGTCGACGACGAGGTGCACACCAACCGCTTCACCCCGCGCCGCAGGGGCAGCCACTGGAGCGCGATCAACGTCGAGCGCATGCAGGCGATGATCGATGCCGGTGAGGCGCATCCGGCCGGCATCGCCGCGTTCGAGGCACGGCGTCCGGATCGCGTCGGCGTCTACAGCTACGAGAACGCGCCCCGCGACCTGCCTCGCGAGCTCGCCGAGCGGCTGCGCCGCGACGCTGCCGCGTGGGCCTTCTGGGAGGCGCAGCCCGCCACCTACCGCCGCACGGCGACGTACTGGCTGCTGTCGGCAAAGCGACCGGAGACGTTGCAGCGGCGCTTCGAGACGTTGCGAGCCGAGTGCGCGGCACGGCGTCGCCTGCGCCAGTTCGCGCCTGACCGCGGCGGATCTGGCTGACCGCGGCACGCCTTATCGCGCTGGCAGCGAGCGCTCGAGGAAGCGGCCGCGCCGCTCGCCGATCGGCGCTCCCCGCAGCAGAACGCTCCGCACCGCCCCGACGACCGGCATGCCCTCGTATGGCGTGTAGTCACTGGTGTGGTGCAGCTCGGCCTGGTGCACGACGTGCGAAGCCGCGGGATCGAAGAGCACCAGGTCGGCGTCGCGCCCCACCTCGACCGCGCCCTTCGACGGCAGCCCGAAGCGTCGCGCCGGCGTCGTCGCGACGACGTCGACGAAACGCCCTAGCGAGAGGCGGCCCTCAGCCACGCCCCGGGAGTAGACGACCGACAGCAGCGTCTCGATCCCCGGGCCACCATTGCTGATCTCGGGAAACGGCGGAGCGGGCACGTGCTTCTCGACCGCCACGCGATCGGGGACGTGGTCGGACCCGACCGTGTCGAGCACGCCGTCGCGCAACCCGCTCCACAGGGCATCGATGTCATGCCGCGTGCGGAGGGGCGGCGAGATCACGCGCTTGATCACCTCGGCCTCGTCCGGATCGTCATAGGCGGATGCGTCGAAGGTGAGGTAATGCGGGCACGTCTCGGCGTAGACCGGCTCGCCGCGCGCCTTCGCATCCGCGACAGCGTCCAGCGCCGCTTCGCAGGACAGGTGGACGATGTAGAGGGGCGCTTCGGCCCGTCGCGCCAGCTCGATGGCGTGCCACGTCGCCCGCGCCTCCGCCTCGGCCGGCCGGCACAGCGCGTGATGGCGGCAGCCCACCTTGCCGGCCGCCACGGCGTGCGAGACGAGCGGATCGATGATCGCCGGATCCTCGCAGTGGACCTGCAGCATCCCGCCGTGCCGCGCTGCGACGCGGAGGGCCTGCTCGAGCTCGGCGTCAGGCAGGCGGAAGTCGTAGACCATGAACGCCTTGAACGTCGGGACGCCGGCCGCTATGAGCGCCGGCAGCTCGGCGACCGGATCGTCCTGCTGACCGGTGATCACCGCCGAGAGTGCGAAGTCGATCGCTGACTCCCCGGCCGTGCGTTCCCGAAATTCGGCCATCCCGCGCAGGAGCGAGCGCTGACCATCCTGCGAGATGCCCGTTCCCGGGTTGTTGAAGCTCAGGAACGTCGTCGTTCCGCCGAGCCCGGCCGCAAGCGAGTCGCGGAAGAAGCGATCGGGAGCATCGGTCGAGGGCAGGCGAACGTGGGTGTGAACGTCGACCGCGCCGGGCAGGACGAGCAGCCCGCGCGCATCGATGCGGTCGACCGCATCGGCCGGCAGGTCAGGACCGACCGCCGTGATGCGTCCGTCGCCGATGGCGACATCGGCCGTC
Source organism: Candidatus Limnocylindria bacterium (assembly GCA_035708065.1). GTDB lineage: Bacteria > Chloroflexota > Limnocylindria > QHBO01 > QHBO01 > JAICUY01. Next base: position 44,925 of record DASSTC010000038.1, read on the forward strand.
AGCGGGCCGTCGGCGGTGACGACGGATCCCCCGGTGATGAGGAGGTCAGCCAATGCCGGTCAGGCGTTCTCCGGCTCGTGTGCGCGTACGCGCTCGGCGAGCGCCTGCAGCACGCTGATGCGAACCGAGGGGAACTCCTCCATCAGCTCGTGGAACGGCCCGCGTCCGACGACCAACAGGCGAGCATCGCCCTCGGCCCGGGCGGTGGCGGTGCGCGGCTTGCCGTCGATCAGCGCGATCTCGCCCAGGAAGTCACCCGGGTGCATCGTGGCGATGCGCTGATCATCCTTCTCGATGGCGACCTGGCCGTCGAGCACGATGAAGAACTCGCCGCCGCTGCCGCCCTGTCGGGTCAGGACCTGTCCATCGGGGACGTCGAGTTCGTCGGCGAGCATGCTCAGCCGTTCGGTCTCGCGCTTGCCGAGGTGTGCGAACAGCGGCACCTGCCGCAGCTTCTCGAGCTTCTCGTCGCGAACCACCGCTACCTCCGTTCGCCTCCGTGTCGTTCGAGAATACTGCCTGGGCCCCGCCGCCGCCTAGACCCCGCTGATCTCGATCTGCTGGGCGCCGTCCCACAGGCATCGGCGTCCCACCTCGCGCAGGCGATCCTGCCAGCCGGGATCGGGGTCGAGCGTTGCAAAGTGGTTGCCGGCCAGCTGGCCGACCTTCGAGCTGAAGTCGCAGGCGCCGTACGGGAACAGGATCTCGCACTCGCTGATCTCGCCGGTGTAGATCAGCAGCTGACCGGGCGCCGGGTGCGAGGTCGCGTTCTCGTAGCCGACCTCCGGGCGCCGGTCGCCGAACGGAATCCAGGTCGACTCCCCGCTCCAGCGGCAGTGGATCAGCTGCGAGCGCAGCGGCAGCCAGGCGCGCAGCGCCTCGACCGTTCTTGGTGCCTCGGACGCCCAGCTTGCGCTGAAGTCGAGGTCGCCCACGCGGATCTTCAGGTCGGCCATTGCCGAAGGATACTCAGCGCGGCGTCTGGTCACCCGGCCGGAACGGCGCGCCGTGCCCGGGCACGATGAGGTCGGCAAGCCCCAGGATCCGCTCCCGCGACCGCGTCAGCTGGACAGGATCCGGCGCAAATGGATCTTCCGCGGGGCCTGATGCCGTCCACCAGGCGTGGGTGCAGACCACCACGCCATCGGGAGTCCCCGCCACGGTGGCGATGTCCTCCGGCGTGTGCCCCGGCACACGGATGAGCCGCACCGACGGCGCGAGCTCGCGCCCCTCGGCATCCGAATCCTCCCACTGCGAGCCGCGATAGATCGCCCAGTGGTCGTGGACCGCCGCGTTCGGAAACAGGGCCACGTTGACCGTGTGGTCCGGGTGGTGGTGGCTCAGCACCACGTCGCTGACCGCTTGGGGCGCCACGCCCAGCGCCAGCAGCGGATCAAGGATGTCGGCGCGCCGTTCAGCCATGCCAGGGTCGACCACGATCACCCGAGCCGCGTCGCGGATCAGCGAGCAGGAGCTCACCACGCCACCACCATCGTCGGTCAGGGATCCGGCGACCAGCAGGTCGAAGCGCGCAGTGCGGGCGATGGGCGCATCGGTCATCATGCAAGCATGCCCGATTCGCGCGCCACGATCAGCACCCATGTGCTCGACCTCGCGACCGGTGATCCGGCGCCCGATGTCGGCGTCGCGCTCTTCCGCCTGACCGATGACGGCCGTCCGCAGCTGGTCAGCGACCTCCAGACCGATGCCGACGGGCGTATCGCGGACCTCCTCGGAGGCGAGCCGCTCACCGACGGCGACTACCAGCTGGCCTTCGACCTCGGCGGCTACCGTGACGAGGATGACGCCTTCTTCCAGTCGGTCGCGCTCGCACTGCGCGTGACCGATGCGAGTCGCAGCTACCACGTCCCGCTGCTGCTCTCCCCCTTCGGGGTGACGACGTATCGCGGCAGTTGACATGGCGGGGCTCACCGTCCGCGACTACGTCAGCGGCGACCGGGAATGGGCGGCGCAGCTCGTGGCGCGCCACTCCGGCGGGCTCACCTCGGTCGCGCGCCTCGGCGAGCTGCTTGAGCCGCTCGAGCTGCCCGGGATCGTCGCCGAGCTGGACCGCCGTCCCATCGGCCTGGCCACCGTGCTCGAGACCGCCGAACGCGGCATGGAGGTCGTCGCGCTCTTCGTCGACCAGCCTGGCCACGGCGCCGGCACGCTGCTGCTCGAGACGGTTCGCCAGATCGCCGCTGCCAGCGGCCACGCGCGCGTCTGGCTGGTGACGACCAACGACAACCTCGAGGCGCTGCACTTCTACCTGCGACGTGGGATGCACGTGGCGACGGTGCACCGCGGCGCAGTCGAGGCCGACCGCGCGCTCAAGCCGGAGATCCCGACCCACAACTCCGCGAACGGCCTGCCCATCCGCGACCTCGTCGAGCTCGAGCTGCCGATCGAGCCGGAGGCGAACGGTGTGCCTCCCGTCGCCTTTCCGGCGATCGATGACCTCGATCAGCTTCCGGTCGAGGCGTTCGTGCACGAGGTCACGCCGCTCTTCGAGGGCGCGCCGCGGTTCCTCGCCCGCCTCGCGGCCGAGCGGCCGTTCGGCAGCGACCAGGCGATGATCGATGCGGCCTTCGAGGTGGCGCACGGGCTGCCCGACGAGGAACGCGCCGAGCTGGTCGAAGCGCATCCGCGGATCGGCGCCCCGCCGGCATCGGTCTCGGAGGCGTCCTATGCCGAGCAGGGATACGCACTGGAGTCACCGGAGGATCGCGAGCTGGCTCGCGCCTACGAGGAGCTGGCGATGCTCAACGAGATCTACGAGCAGCGCTTCGGCTTCCGCTACGTCGTCTTTGTCGCCGGCCGGCCGAAGACCGAGGTCGTGCCACTACTGGAGCACGCGCTGCGCAACGATCGTGAGGCAGAGCTGCGCCGCGCAATCGACGACGCGATCTACGTCGCCGGCGACCGGCTGGCCAGGCTGCGCGCTTGAACCTTTCCGAATAGCGCCGCGTAGAATCTCAAAGCACGCGAACACCGGCAGCCGGCTTCCGTCCGGCTGCGAGCTGCCTGGATCGCCCGCACTCAGCGTCGTCGGCGGCTGATCGCACATCGTTGAAGGCCGTCGTCCGTCGGAGGTGGGTTTGGTCGCGTTACTCGCTGCGGCGAGAGGCATCGTCGCCAAGCGAACGGCGCACGACTGGCTGATCGCGGCGGCCGCCTCGCTGATCATCCTGCTGGCCACGACGCTGCTCTCTGCAGGGCTGATCTATTCGAGCGCCGTCTCCGAGAGTGGCCTGCGCCGCTCGCTGGCCGATGCCGACCCGGTCGCCGCCAACGTGGCGGTCAGCGCCCGGGTCACCGACGAGCAGTACGCCAGGGACGACCCGGTCGTTCGCTCCGAGCTGGCGTGGAACTTCGAAGGGCTGCCGGTCAAGATCGTCGGTCGCGGCGACTCCGACTCCTTCGGCCTGCCGGGCCAGTCCGCCGACGCGGCGGTGACCGACATCGCGACGTTCGGCCGCTACGAGCAGATTCAGCAGCACGCCTCGCTCACCGAGGGCGCCTGGCCCGTGGCTGCCGACGGGCCGATCGAGGTCGCGATCTCGGCCGCGACCGCCGACGCCGTCGGCTGGTCGGTCGGCGACCAGGTGGTGCTCACCAACCGTCGCGACGAGTCGTTCAGCCTGCCGATCCGCGTCGTCGGCATCTTCGAGCCGAACGACCTGACCGATGCGTTCTGGCGCAAGGATCCGCAGCTGCTCAACGGCGTCACCGAGAGCGGCTCGTACCGCACCTTCGGGCCGCTCATCACCGAGCCGGGCACCTACCAGTCGCGGGTCGCGCAGGACGGGGGCAAGGCGTCGTGGCTCGCCTTCCCGGACTTCTCGCAGCTGCGCATCGACCAGATCCAGTCGGTCGGCGGCCGCGTGGATGGCATGCAGGGTCGCCTCAACGGCCGGTTGGGCGACTCGCCGAAGCTCGACGTCGCCAGCGACCTGCCGCAGATCCTGCGCGACGCCGATCGCTCGCTGCTCGTCGCGCGCACGGGCGTGCTGATCCTCACCGTGCAGCTCGCCGTGCTGGCGGGTTACGCCCTGCTGCTGACCGCCGGCCTGCTCATCGACCAGCGGCGGGTCGAGACCGCGCTGCTCCGCTCTCGCGGCGCGAGCACCGGGCAGGTCGCCACGCTCGCGTTCATGGAGGGCATCCTCCTCGCGATGCCGGCCGTGCTGATCGGGCCATGGCTGGCGGCGGCGTCCCTGCGGCTCCTGAACAGCTTCGGGCCCCTGGCTGAGATCGGGCTCGATCTCGAGCCGAAGGTCACCGTCGCGGCCTACCTGCTTGCCGCGCTGGCGGGCGCTGCCTGCATCGTGGCGCTCGTGATGCCGGCATTCAGCGCCGCGCGCTCCCTGGTCGAGGCGGCGGGCTCGCGGGGCCGGCAACAGCGACGCGGCATGGCGCAGCGCGCCGGCCTGGACCTCGCGCTGCTGGCCGTGGCGGCGATCGGCTTCTGGCAGCTGCGCCACTATGGCGGCAGCATCACGGCATCGGTCCAGGGCCAGATCGGCCTGGATCCGTTCCTCGTCGCGGCGCCGGCGATCGGCCTGCTGGCCGGAGCGGTGCTGGCCCTGCGGCTGATTCCGCTCCTCGCGCAGCTGCTCGACCGCGCCGTCACCGGCACGCGCGGCCTGGTCGCGTCACTGGGCGCCTGGCAGGTCGCGCGGCGGCCGCTGCGCTACACGCGATCCGCGCTGCTGCTGATGCTGGCCATTGCGCTCGGCGTGTTCGCCGTGTCGTACAGCCGCACCTGGACCGATTCGCAGCGCGACCAGGCGAACTTCCAGGTCGGCGCCGATCTGGCCGTGATGCCTGATCCCCGGGTCGGGGCGACGATCCCCGACGAGTTCCTGCGGTCCGCGTACGCGTCGCTGGACGGTGTCGAGGCGCTGTCGCCGGTCAGCCGCCAGCTCATGCACCTGACGCGTGGCACCGCGACCGGGACGTTGCTGTCGCTGGATGCGGCGACCGCGCAGCGCATCGTCGAGGTCCGGCCCGACATGGGCTCCGCGCCGATCGGCCCCATGCTCGGGACGCTGGCAGCGGCGCGGCCGCAGGTCGATCTGCCGGCGCTGCCCGGGTCACCGCAGCGCGTCCGGCTCGACCTGGACCTGTCGCTCGGCACGCCGTCGCCGTCGGACGAGCAGTCCCCGCTGCGATCGGTCGACGTCCTCGCATCGGTCGTGGTGCGCGACGGCGAGGGAATGCTGCATCGCTTCGACGGTCCGCGCTCCACGATCAGCGCCGACCTGCGCGCTCGGCCGGTCGTGGCGCTGGCGACGTCGGCCGACGGTCGCGTCCTGCAGCTGTCGGGGCCGTTGTCGCTCGCGGCGCTGGAGCTGCGGGTGATCACCCACGGCACCTTCGCGCCCGGCGCCCACTTCACCTTCAACGCGGTCGAGCTGAGCGACTCGCTCGACGGCGAGTCCTGGACGGCGTACCCGCTCGATCCCGGCCAGCAGGGCTGGGCCAGCGTGGCGTACTCGTACGCGGCACGTGTCGACAGCGGGCTGGCGAGCGGCGTCGCGTCGGCCCCGGGCATGAACCTCAGCGTCTCGTCAGAGCAGCCGCGCGGCTACAACGTGCCGCCGCCGCCGGTCGTCTACTCGATCCAGCCGGCCTCGCTGTCGCGCGTCGGCGCGGACCCGGTACCGATCATCGCCAGCCGCGCCTTCATGGCGGCGAGCGCCACGGCGATCGGCGACGAGAGCCGCATCGACATCGGGCCGGAACGCCACCCGGTGCGCGTCGCCGGCTCGGTCGACGCCTTCCCGACGACCGATGCCGCGAAACCGGTTGCCGTCGCCGACCTGCCGACCCTGGCGCTGCTGCGCTACCAGCTCAGCGGGGCGGTCGGTGACCCCGACCAGTGGTGGATGGCGGTCGACGACGCTCGCGCAGCGTCACTGGCCGATGTGCTCGACTCGGCGCCGTTCAACAGCCGCGCCGTCGGCAGCCGCATCGACCGCGCGGAGGCGCTGCGCACCGATCCGGTGGCGCTCGGCGTCATCGGGGGCCTGTCGCTGGGATTCGTCTCGGCGGCGCTGTTCGCCACGCTCGGCTTCGTGGTCAGCGCCGCCGTCTCGGCGCGCGAGCGGCTCACCGAGTTCGCGCTGCTGCGCGCCCTCGGCCTGTCGCCCGGGCAGCTGTCGACCTGGCTCTCGTTGGAGAACGGCATCCTGGTGGCCATCAGCCTGGTCGGTGGGACGCTGCTCGGGCTGCTGATGGCGTGGGTCGCGCTGCCGTACATCACCGTCACGCAGGACGCATCGGCCGCCGTCCCGCCCGTGCTGGTCGCCATCCCGTGGAGCTCGATCCTCATCCTGGAGGTCGTCACCGTCGTGTCGCTCGGCCTCATCGTGCTGGTGCTCGGCACGCTGCTGCGGCGCATCGGCCTGGGATCCGCCCTGCGCCTGGGGGAGGACTGACCGATGGCGCAGGCGCAACGCTCCCGACCGACATCAGCGCTCGCGGCCCCCGCCAGCGTGCGGCTCTTCCTGCGACGGCTGCGCGTCGAGCGCCAGCTGGCGCTCGTCCTGTTCGTCGTCGTGCTGCTGACCGCGCTGCTGTTCGCCGCGATCCCGCGCTTCTACAACCAGATCTCCGACGACGGTGTGCGCCACGCCATCGACTCCGCCGGACCGACGCTGGCCAACGTGCAGATGCTCGAGCAGTCGGTGCCGGTCGGCGTCGGTGGCCCGGGTGCCTATGACGCCGATGCGATCGCCGAGCGCGGCGACGAGCTGGCCGCCGCCCTGCCGCCGGCGCTGAGCGGCCTCTTCTCGCACCGCGAGTACGTCGCCCAGTCGGCCGAGTACCACATCGATCTGCCGGAGGGTTCGCCGGCCTGGCCGCAGTACTTCATCCGCACCAGGTTCCAGAGCAACGTGAAGAGCCGCGTGCGGATCGTGGAGGGTCGCATGCCGGCGGCCACGACCGCCACGGTTGACATCCCCGTGCCGGTGCTCGACGAGCGGGGCCATCCGATCAACCAGTTCGATCACATCCAGGCGCCGATCATCGAGGTCGCCATTGCCGGCGATGCGCTCGAGACCGCCAAGATGCACGTCGGCGACCGGCTGACGACGACCCTCAGCGAGCGCGGTCCGGTTGTCTTCGGCCCTGACGGCGGCACGCCCGACGACCGGCTCTTCTTCGACATCGTCGGCAGCTTCGACGTGCCGGACCCGACGGCCGACTACTGGTACGACGACGTGCTGCTCCAACGGGCGAACGTCACCGGCAGCGTCGAGCAACCGATCATCCACGTCATCGGCCTGCTGTCGCCCGACGGGTATGCGCGGATGACCGGGCAGCAGAGCACGGTGTTCGAGTATCGCTGGCAGTCGTTCGTCGACCCCAACCGGCTCGACGCCGGCAACCTCGGCGGCGTGGAGGCGGCAATCAAGAAGGTGCGTGCCGACTATCCGGCCTTCGTGAACCGGTTCGGCGGTGACACCGCGCTGCGAACCGGCCTCGATCAGATCTTCACCGGGTTCGAGGCGCAACGGCGCCTGACCGAGGCGATGCTGGCCGTCGTGACGCTCGGTCTGCTGGCGGTGGCGATGGTGGTCATCGGCCTGGTCGGCGCGCTGATCGCCGACCGGCGCCGCTCGGCACTGGTGCTGCAGCGCGGTCGGGGGGCATCGTCGACCCAGATCCTCGGTGCCCAACTCGGCGAGGGACTGCTGCTGACGGTGCCCGCCGTGGCGGTCGGCGCGATCGCGGCGATCCTGCTGCTTCCGGCGCGAGCAAGTGGGTGGACCGTGCTCGCCGCGATCGGCGTGTCGGCCGGCGCCACGCTGCTGCTGATGGCCATCGCCGCGCCGGTCGCTCGCGGGCGGCTCGGGCAGCTCGAGCGCAGCGACGCCTCGTTCAGCCGGGTCTCGGCTCGGCGCCTGGTCTTCGAGGCGCTCGCCGTGGTGCTGGCCGTCGGTGGAGTCTACCTGCTGCGGCGTCGCGGCCTCGGGGGCGAGGGCGCCAGCTCCGGTTTCGATCCGTTCCTGGCGGCGGTGCCGGTGCTCGCCGGCCTGGCCGCCGGCCTCGTCGTGCTGCGCCTCTACCCGCTCCCCGTGCGCTTCCTCTCGTGGCTCGCCTCGCTGGGACGCGGCTTCGTGGCGGTCTTCGCCCTGCGCCGCGTCGGGCGGCAGTCGGGCGCCGGGAACCTGCCGCTGCTGGTCCTGCTGTTGACCGTGGCGGTCGGCGTCTTTTCGTCGGTGCTGCTGACGACCATCGAGCGCGGACAGTCGGCGACCGCCTGGCAGCAGGTGGGCGCGCCGTACCGAGCGCAGGTCACCTTCAGCAAGCTTCCCGTCGACGTGGACCTGTCGAGGGTCGACGGCGTCGAGGCCGCGGCGCGCGCCTACCTCGCGGCCGGTGTGACGTTCGACATGAACGGCAGCGACAACCTCGTCACCCTCGACGCGGTGGAGGCGCCGCAGCTCGAGAGCGTCACCGCCGGCACGCCGGCCGATCCGCACCTGCCGCCCGGCCTGCTCGACGAACCGAGCGCCGGCAACGCCGGCACCGAGCAGGCACCGATCCCGGCGATCGTCTCGACGCGCGCCGCGACCGGCCCTCGACCGATGCAGGTCGACGATCGCTTCGAGCTGCTCATCGAGGGCTACTGGATCCAATTCGTCGTCGTCCAGACCCGGGACACCATGCCGGGCATCACGCCGGGCACGCTGTTCGTGGTCAGCTCCTTCGAGCAGCTGACCGCCGCGCGGCCGAGCTCGCCGCTGCCAGTGACCAACGTCTTCGTCCGGGCGCCGGCATCGGCTGAGCCGGCGCTTCAGGCCGCGCTGGCCGACGTGACGCCCAAGACCAACCTCGTCTCGCAGGCCGGGGTGCTGGCGGCGCTCCAGGGATCGCCGCTCATCGCTGGCGTGGCGACCGGGTTCCGCGGGAGCCTGCTCGTGGCAGCGCTCTACTCGGCGCTCGCGGTCGTCGTGGCGCTGACCATCAGCGCGGCGGCCCGCGCACGCGACCTCGCCTTCCTGCGCACGCTGGGGCTCAGCCGCGCGCAGGCGGTGATGCTGATGATCGTCGAGCAGGTGCCGAGCGTGGTCGTGGCGCTTGCCGGGGGCATCGGCCTGGGGATCGCGGTCGCCTACCTCATCGAGCCGGGGCTCGACCTGAAGGCCTTCACCGGGGCGCTGATCCCGGTCGTGCTGCACGTCGACTGGAGCGCGGTGCTGCTCATCGCGCTCGGCGTGGCCGTGGTGGTCGCCATCGCGGTGGCGGTGACCGCCGTGCTCAGCCGGCGCCGGAACCTGGGCAGCGCGCTGCGAGTCGGCGAATGAGTGAAACTGGAGGAAGCATGAGCGAGATTGTCGAGGTCCGCGACGCCGAGCTCGCCGAGCTGGAGGAGCAGGCGGCCGCCAAGCGGCAGCGTCCGCGCTTCGGCGAGGGCGCGCAGATCGCGTGCGACAACATGGTCAAGATCTACAAGGTCGCCGACCTGGAGGTCGTCGCGCTGCAGGGCCTCGACCTGCTCGTCGATCCGGGCGAGTTCATCGCCATCGTCGGCGCATCGGGCAGCGGCAAGTCGACGCTGATGAACATCCTCGGCGGCCTCGACGTCCCGTCGGCCGGCCGCGCGACCGTCGCCGGTCATGACCTGCTGACGATGGACGCCGGCGACCGCACCCTGTACCGCCGGAGGGTGATCGGCTTCGTCTGGCAGCAGACCGCCAAGAACCTGCTCCCCTATCTCACCGCGCTGGAGAACGTCGAGATGCCGATGATCCTGGACGGCGCCACGGGCCGGCACCGGCGGGAGCGCGCCCGTGAGCTGTTGCGCATCGTCGGGCTGGCCGATCGCGAGGACCATCGGCCGGACCGCCTCTCCGGAGGCGAGCAGCAGCGCGTGGCGATCGCCGTGGCCCTGGCCAACTCGCCGAGCGTGCTGCTTGCCGACGAGCCGACCGGCGAGCTCGACACGAAGACGAGCCACGAGATCTTCGACGTGCTGCGGGCGGTGAACCATGACTTCGGCGTGACGATCGTGGTCGTCACCCACGACCCGCTCGTCTCAGGCCAGGTCAACCGTACCGTGGCGATCCGCGACGGCCGGACCGCCTCGGAGACGCTGCGTCGCCGCGAGCTCGGCGACGACGGCGATCACCGTGTCATCAGCGAGGAGTTCGCAGTGCTCGATCGCGCCGGCCGCCTGCAGCTGCCACGCGAGCACGTCGAGGCGTTGGAGCTCGAACGCCGCGTGCGCCTGCAGCTGCAGACCGACCACATCGGCGTCTGGCCCGACAAGCCGAACGGCAACGCGAATGGCAACGGCGATCGCTCCGGCCAGCAGCCTGCCGGCAAGGAGGAAGCCCGATGACCGTCGACAGCCCGGACACCTGGCGCTACCAGCCGCCGGAGCGTCGCAATCGCGCGATCGTCGAGGTCACCAACCTGAGCCGCGAATACCGCATGGGATCGGGCACGGTCCACGCGCTGCGCGGCGTGACGCTGTCGATCGCGCGCGGTCAGCTCGTCGTCATCCAGGGCCGATCCGGATCCGGAAAGACGACGCTGCTCAACCAGATGGGCGGCCTCGACCGGCCGACCAGCGGCACGGTGCGCTTCGACGGCGAGGACCTCGCCGGCATGAGCGAGCGCGCGCTGATCGAGCTGCGGCGCCACCGCATCGGCTTCATCTTCCAGGCGTTCGGCCTGATCCCGATCCTGTCGGCGGCCGAGAACGTCGAGGTGCCGCTGCGCCTGACGCGGGCATCGGTCGACGCCCGGGAGGAGCGCGTTCGCACGCTGCTCGAGCTGGTCGGCCTCGGCGAGCGAGCCCGGCATCGGCCGCACGAGCTCTCCGGCGGCGAGCAGCAGCGCGTGGCGATCGCCCGCTCGCTGGCCAACCAGCCGTCGCTGCTGCTGGCCGACGAGCCGACCGGCCAGCTCGATTCGCAGACGGGCCGCACGATCATGACCCTGATCCGGGCGCTGGTTCGATCCGAGGGGGTGAGTGCCATCGTGGCGACCCACGATCCGGTGCTCATCGATCTCGCCGATCGGGCGATCGAGCTCTCCGACGGCCAGGTCGTGAACGACACGGCCGCGGTCGCCGTCGCCAGCTGAGCTGCGAGTCCGGCCGGCCGCCCGTCAGCGGTTGCGCGCCAGCTCCTGGAGCGCCGCCTTGATGCGCGCGTCGAGGCCGGCCTCGCTGCCGGCCACCGCCCCGGCGGCCCGGCGCGCCTCCGACGCGGTGTAGCCCAACGACTCGAGCGCCGCGACCACGTCCGAGTCGGTGGCCGCTCCCCCGCCGACCGCCAGCCCTGCGGCGTGGACCTTCTCCTTGAGCTCCAGGATGACCCGCTGCGCGGTCTTGCGCCCCACGCCGCTGACCGAGGTGAACACGTCGACGTCGTCGCTGACGATCGCCAGCTGCAGCTTCGTCACCGGATGCGCCGCCACGATCGCCAGCGCCAGCCGCGGCCCGACCCCGGACACCGTCATCAGCAGCTCGAAGAACGCCAGCTCCTCCGCGGATCCAAAGCCGAACAGCGCCTGCTGGTCCTCGCGCACGAGATGGTGGGTGAAGACCGATGCCTCCTCGCCACGCCGCAGCCGGCCGAGCAGCGCGGGTCCGGCGACCACGCGGTAGCCGATGCCGCCGACCTCGATCAGGGCGAAGTCAAGCCC